>JADFHG010000349.1 GCA_022567365.1 Planctomycetota bacterium
GAACAGACCCTATATCCTCGACCTCAAGGCCGGCAAGAGCGTCGTCAGCCACTTCGTGGGCGCCGGGTTCGACACCTACAACATCGATTGGGGCGTTCCCACGGATGGTGATCGCTACTTGGGTCTCGCGGATTACGTCGAGGGCTACATCAACGACGTCATCGACGTATTGCGCGAACGGTCCGGCTCGGACAAGGTCAACGTGCTCGGATACTGCATGGGGGGGTCGTTTAGTGCCATGTATACGGCACTTCATCCGGAGAAGGTCAAGAACCTGATCCTGCTGGCCGCCCCGGTGGACTGGTCCAACCGCGATCATCTGCTCGCCAAGTGGACCGACAAGTCGGTCTTCGACGTGGACAAGTTGATCGAGGTGCACGGCAACGCCCCCGCGGACCTATTGCAAGGGTCGTTCGCCATGCTCAAGCCGATCGCCAACCTCGTCGAGAAATACTTCACGTTTTACGAGCGGATGGAGGACGAGAAGTTCCTCGAGGATTTCTTCGCGATGGAGACGTGGCTCAACGACAACATCCCCGTCGCGGGTGAGACATTTCGGCAGTTCGTCAAATACTGCATGCAGGAAAACCGGCTGATCAAGGGCGAGCTGCGCATCGCCGACGAAATCGTGGACCTGAAGCGCATCACATGCCCGATCCTGAACCTCACCGCCACCAACGACCACCTCGTTCCGTGTGGGCAGAGCTTGCCGTTCAACGACGCCGTCGGCTCCACTGACCGCAAGGCGATCAGCTTCCCCGCGGGGCACATCGGCATGGCCGTCGGCTCGAGGGCGCATCGGGAGCTTTGGCCGCAGGCGTGCGAGTGGTTGGCCGAGCGATCGGATCGGGTTTAGAGTGCGTCCTAAAAGCCCCTCCCTCACGGTCGGGGTTCGGAAAGAACCGGGGTGCCCGCCGGTTTTAGGACGCACTCTTAGGGCATTTCCCGATTTCGTATGCCGGATCCACCGACATTCGCAACGCACCAAACAACGAGAGACCGCGCGGGCTGAAGCCCGCGGCTCGGAACAAAGGAGCGGAAAACAAACTACTCGGCTCGCCAGAGCGTGCCCTCGGGGCGGTCTTCCAGGGTGATCTTGTGTTCGGTGAGCTTGTCGCGGATCAGGTCCGCCGTTTCGTAATCCTTCTTCTTGCGGAGGTGTTGGCGGATTTCGATGAGTACTTGCATGGCCTTGTCGGCGACGCCGTCCGTAGCGACGGTCTTGGTTTCTTGTGGATCCAGAAATAGACCGATGAGCCGGGCGAGCACGATGAGCCGCGCGGTGGCACTAACGGCGTCTGCACTTGCCGCGTCCGAACCGCCGGTTTCCAGATTCTGTTCATCGATGAAGCGGTTGATCGCGGGGGCGAACTCGAAGAGGGCGGCGATCGCGCCGGCGGTGTTGAAATCGTCGTCCATGGATTCCATAAACCGGGTCGCGCAGTCGTCGCAGGCCTTGGCGAGGGATTTGTCCGCGATGATCGCGCGGGCTGAAGCCCGCGGCTCGGAGGAGGGGGAATCCGTACACGTGGATGACTGGGGGCGTGCATCCGCGCGGGCTGAAGCCCGCGGCTCGGGGGAGGCGTCGGCGGCGCTATAGGGTGATGAACCGCATGCGCGCTCGATGCGTTCGAAGAGTCTGTAGAACGCTTCCAAACCCTTGCGTTTGCTTTCGATCTCGGCCTCGGAGTATTCGATCGGGCGGCGATAGTGGGTGCTGAGGATGAAGAAGCGGATGAGCTCGCCGGGGTATTCGTCGAGCAGATTGTGCAGCGTCATCCGGACTAGCGCCGCCTGCATCTCGGGGCTGGCGTCGGACTTGGCCACCTTCTTCGTGTTGAACCGCGTCAGGCCGTTGTGCATCCAATATTTGGCAAAGGGCTTGCCCGAGGCCGACTCCGACTGGGCGATCTCGTTTTCGTGGTGGGGGAAGACGAGGTCGAGACCGCCACCGTGGATGTCGAACGTCTCCCCGAGGATCTTCATGGACATCGCGGAACACTCGATGTGCCAACCGGGCCGCCCCTTGCCCCACGGCGAGTCGAACTTGACCTCCTCGGGTTCCTCGGGTTTTGACGCCTTCCACAGCGCGAAGTCCGCCGGGTTGCGTTTCTCGCTGCTTTGCAACTCCCGAGTACCGGCTTGCTCGTCGGTCTTTCGATTGGAGAGTTTGCCGTAGTCGTCGTCCTTGGTGACGTCGAAATACACATCGCCGTTGGACTCATACGCATGACCGTTGGCGACGAGTTTGGAGATGATGGCGATGATGTCGCCGATGCACTCGGACGCCTTGGGCATTTCGTCAATGCCGTCAACGTGCAGGGCCTTCATCGCATCGAGATAGTCCTGGGTGACTTTCTCGGCCAATTCGATCGTGCCCATGCCTTGCTTCGCCGCTTCGACGATGAGCTTGTCTTCGACGTCGGTGATGTTGACGACCCAGGTCACCTCGTAGCCGCGAAACACGAGATACCGCTTGATGGCGTCGAAGATGATCGGTCCGACGGCATGACCGATATGACTCGGTTTGTAGACCGTCGGACCGCACAGGTAAATCCCGACCTTGCCGGGGGTAACCGTCTCGAACGGTTCCTTTTTTCTCGAGAGCGTGTTGTATACGACTATGCCCATGAAGATTGTCTCGAGTGCAGCGCTGCGAAATCGTCAACTCGGCGGCCACGTTTGTATCCGAACGTCCGTCAGGACGTCTGTCAAGACATTCCCGATCATCAATGCGATTGGGATTACCTTGAGCGGCCGCCACAGGGGGGGGCGGCCGCTACTTCTTCAACGGACCGCCGGCCGTCGATCTACCGCCGCACCAACGACGCGACCGCGGTTGCGGCAATTGCGTCCGCGTGACCGAGCGGACCCATACCTTCGTTCGTCTTGGCCTTGACGCTCACGGCGTCGGTCGAAAGACCGGTCGACGCGGCGATCGATACCCTCATTCGCTGTTTGTATGGTGTCAGCTTTGGGGCTTCGGCGTGGACGATGACGTCGATGTTGTTGGGCACGAACCCTCGCTCGTTGATCCGCTCGATCGCCGTTTTCAAAAGGACGGCGCTGTCGGCGTCCTTATACTTCGGATCGGTATCGGGAAACATGTCGCCGATGTCGGGCAATCCGGCCGCCCCGAGCAGCGCGTCCGTTACCGCGTGAAGCACCACGTCGGCATCGCTGTGGCCGACTAGCCCCTTTGGATGGTCGATGTCGATGCCACCGAGTACGAGGCGCCGGTCCGCCACGAGGCGATGTATGTCATAACCGATTCCGAAGCGGACCTCGTCCTTCATCCGTAGGCTCCTCTTCTTTTGCTCGCCGGGCACTTGCGAGCTGTTACGCTTCGAATGGGGCGTGGCGCGGGCAAACGGCAATTCGCCCATCGCCAACCGTCGGACCCCCACGAATACCCGTATCGATGTATCACTCTACTTGCCATCGAGCACTAGTGCTACGACGCACCTGAATCGATGGGTAATCCGAGCCGCGCCCGTCCGCAAGCGGTTTGCCGGAGCGGTTCGTGCATCCGCTCCCTGACGGTCGCGGTTCGGTCCAGTCCGACCCATCGAATGACGTGCGTCGGGGCACAGGCGGGTCGTCAGCCACAATGGTGCGCGTAGATGCCGGTGCCACACCGGTCTCTCAGGCCGCTTCACGCCCGACGGCGATGAACGGCCCCGCTGGTCCGCGCGCCGCCACCTCCGCGCGACGGTAACTTACGGACAATGGGCTGGCGTTTCAACCGGCGGCGGATACTTCTCCGCAGGGCCGATAAGCCCGGCCATTCGACCTATTTGCCGAAAGCTGTCGGTTTTTCCCGTGGTGAAACTTGCCATTTCGATCCGAAACCGCCACAATGGACACTTGGGCACGTCGAGAATATCGGGTGAAAAGTGCATGTGCTCGCTTCTTGAAAGGCATTGCGATCATGTCAGACCGATACTGGAAACGCAGACACCGGTTCCTCGGGGTTTCGTCGATCATTCTGCTGGCGGTGTTCGTCGCCGGCTGCCCGACCGGTGCGGGCACCAGCAGCAACACGCCGGCCACCGGCACCACGCCGACCGAGGATCCTACGGAGCAGTCGGAACCGCCCGCATCGTTTACGGTTCCCATCGAGGTCGTGGGCAACGGTGAAGTCGTGCAGTCCCCGAACGGCAAGGTCGTGACGTTGACGGCGATCGCGGACGTGGGTTGGCGATTCGAGCAATGGGACGGTGTTTCATCCACGGCGAACCCCGTGACCATCGTGGCCGATCCGACCCTGGGGATCACGGCCGTGTTCGTCGAGGATATCGGCGACGGTGATCTCGACGGCGTGGGCGACAACGTGGACCTTTGCCAGCTAACACCCGCGGGTGCGGTCGTCGATGCCGACGGATGCGCCGACTCGGAGCGGGACACGGACGGCGATTCGATCGTCGATGCCGACGATGCCTGCCCCAACACACCCGCCGACGTCGCGCAGAGCGTCAACCCCAACGGCGACGGATGCGCCCTCAGCGAGCGGGACAGTGACGAAGACGGTGTCACCGACGACGTTGATGAATGCCCCGGAACGCCCCTAAACTGCCCAGCCGAGGCGGACGGTTGTT
>JADFHG010000350.1 GCA_022567365.1 Planctomycetota bacterium
CGCGGCGCCTGTGCCTATCGCACTCGAGGCGCGGTTGACCGAACGAGGAGCGGTTGACCGAACGGCGATCCGGTGGAGCAGAACATGAGACCCAATGTGCTATTGCCCAGTGTGGGCATTTTGTTCCTCACTTCCTGCACGCTGGCCCAGCCGGCCAACGGGCCGTTTACGGTGGCCGAGACGAGCGGCTATCGCGCGACGAGCCGGTACGACGACGTCATCACGTTTATCGATCGGCTCGTGGAACAGTCTACCGTGGTGCGGAAGGGCGAACTCGGCACGAGCGTCGAGGGGCGGTCGATCCCGCTCGTCATTCTCGCGGACCCGCCGATCGAGACGGCCGATGAGGCCGCGGACAGCGACAAGCTCGTCGTGTTCGCGTTCGGCAACATCCACGCGGGCGAGGTCTGCGGCAAGGAAGCGCTGCTGATGCTCGCGCGGGACATCGCCGCGACACCGGACCATCCCTTGCTCGACGATCTGATCATCGTGCTCGCGCCGATCTACAACGCCGACGGCAACGAACGCTTTTCCAAGGACCATCGAAAGGGTCAGGTCGGTCCGGAAGAGGGTGTCGGCCAGCGGGCGAACGCCGACTCGTTGGACCTGAACCGCGACTATGTAAAGCTCGACAGTCCGGAGGCCCGCGCGCTCGTGCGGTTTTACAACAAATGGGATCCGTCGGTCATTATCGACACGCACACGACGAACGGTTCGCACCATCAATACACGATTACATACGCGTCGCCGCGCAATCCGGCCGGCGACCGCGCGATCATCGAATGGATCCGAGATACGATGCTGCCCGACGTGTCGAAGCGACTCGAAGAAGACACGGGATACAAGTCGTTTTTCTACGGCAACTTTCGCGATGACCACAAGGTCTGGGCGATGCACCTCGGTTATCCGCCCTATCCGCGGTATGGCACGGTCTACAACGGAATGCGTAACCGCATCGCCATTCTCTGCGAGGCCTACGCCTATGCATCATACAAGGACCGCGTTTTGGCGACGCGGGACTTCGTGCGACTGTGTTTCACATACGCCGCGGAGTCGAAGGACAAGATCGAGGGGCTGATCAAGGATGCGAAGCAGAGCGCGATCGCCGCGGGTAAGGATCCCAAACCCGACGACGTGGTCTCGATTCGCAGCAAGCCGGCCGCGTTCAAAGAAAAAGTTACGGTGCTCGGGTTCGTCGAGGAAGAGCGCGACAACAAGCGCGTCGCCACGGACAAGCCCCGCGAATACGAGGTCGAGTTTTTTGGTGACACCGTCTCGACACTCGAGGTGCGCCGCCCGTTTGCATACGTCTTGCCCGACGCGCTTCCGGGCGTCGTCGAAAACCTGCAGCGCCACGGCATTACGGTCGAGATCACCCGCGAAGACATCGAGCTGGACCTCGAGGTCTACACGATCGACAAAGTGGAACGCGCCGAACGACAATTCGAAAAACACAACACCGTCAAGGTTACGGCCACGCCGCACGGGGAAACACGCACCGTACCCGCCGGTTCGATTCTCGTGCGCACGGAGCAGGAACTCGGCTCGCTCGCGGTCTACCTGCTCGAGCCGGAATCGGACGACGGGCTGTGTACGTGGAACTTCTTCGACGAGGGGCTGGTCGAGGGCGCCCTCTTTCCCGCCGCGCGCTTGCTCGAGCCGGTCTCCATTACCCGCCGCGCCGTCCGTCCGCTGCCCGAGGATCGGCGGATGAACCGGCGCGTTACGTTCGAGACCCTGCACGAGGACGACGACACGCCGAGCTTCTCCGGGCAACCGGTTTCAGGCCTGACGTGGCTGGACGACGGCGATCACTTTCTTCAACGAAAAGACGACAAACTGCTCAAAGTCCACGCCGCCACGGGACGGGCGACGTCGCTCTACGATCCCGACGCCATCGCCGACGCCCTGAGCGAGCTGCCGACCATCGGCGCGTCGGCGGCGAAAAAGCTCGCCAAACGGCGCCTTACGATGAACAAAGAGCGGACGGCCGCCGTCTTCGAACATGAAAACGATTTGTACTACTGCCGTCTTGACGGCACCGGCGCCGTAAGGCTCACGAACACGGTCGAACGCGAGCGGCTTGCCGAGTTCAGCCCGGACGGCAAGTTCGTCGCGTTCATCAACGATTTCGACCTGCACGTGGTCGACGTACAAACCCAGACCGAGCGAGCGCTGACCACCGGCGGAACGCACAAGGTCCGCAACGCAATCCTGGACTGGGTCTACTACGAGGAACTCTTCGGCCGGCGGCGAAAGGGGTACTGGTGGAGCCCGAACTCGACCCACATCGTGTTCCTCCGGCTCGATGACAATCCCGTCCATCGCTTCACCGTGATTGATGAGATCCCCGTGCGTCAGGATAGGGAAGTCGTCGCGTATCCCAAGGCCGGCGATCCCAACCCGACGGTGGCAGTGGGGATCGTGTCGGCGGCCGGTGGATCGGTCGAATGGGTGGATCTCGACGGATACGTCGAGAGCTCGTTGCTCGTCACCAAGGTTGGGTGGCTGCCCAATGGGAAGGACGCATATTTCTTCGCGCAGGATCGCGCGCAGACCTGGCTCGATTTCAACACGGTTTCGCGAAAAGGCGGCAAGCCCGAGCGGCTATTTCGGGAAACGACCGGCGCATGGGTGGACAACGAGGGTACGCCCGAGTTCCTCGAGGATGGGTCTTTCCTCTTTCCCAGCACGAGATCGGGATGGCGTCACCTATATCACTATGGCAAGGACGGCGAGTTGATCGGACCGGTCACGTCGGGCGAATGGGAAGTGCGTAGTGTACATCTCGTCGACGAGGACAACGGCTGGATTTATTTCTCCGGTACGCGCGACAGCCATATTCAAAGTCACCTCTATCGTATCAAGCTCGACGGTACAGGGATCGAACGACTCACGTCCGAGCGTGGGAGCCACCGTGTGTCCGTCGATCCCACGGGGCGATACTTCATCGACACGTGGAGCAGCCACGACGCGACGGCCAAAGTCGCCCTCCGCAAGACCGAGCCCGGCGAGGGGAATCTGGTCCGCATGCTCGACACGAACCCTGTTTATGATCTCGAGGAATTCGAGCTCGGCAATCTGGAACTCGTGCAGATCGAGCTGTCCGACGGGTTTATCATCGAGGGAAGCATTCTCACCCCGGCGGGATTCGATCCCCAGCGCCAATACCCCGTGTGGTTCATGACCTACGGCGGACCCCACGCGCCTACGATTCGCGATTCGTGGAGCCGCCGCCGCGCGGGCGACGAGATGATCGCGAATATGGGATTCGTCGTGTTTCGCTGCGACCCGCGCAGCGCGAGCGGCAAAGGCGACGTCTCAACGTGGACGGCGTACAAGCAACTCGGCGTGCAGGAGCTGGCGGACATCGAGGAGGCGATCGCGTGGCTCAAGAAAAAGCCCTTCATCGACGGCTCGCGCATCGGTATGAGCGGGCACAGTTACGGCGGGTATATGACGGCCTACGCCATGACCCATTGCGACCTCTTCGCGGCCGGGATCGCCGGCGCCCCGGTGACCGATTGGCGCAACTACGACACGATCTACACCGAGCGGTATATGGATACGCCGCAGGAAAACCCGGACGGATATGACCGTGCCTCCGTCGTGAAAGCCGCGAAGAACCTGCACGGCCGGCTGCTGATCCTGCACGGGGTCATGGACGACAACGTCCACATGCAGAACACCCTGCAGTTCATTCGCGAACTGCAAAAAGCCGACAAGCAGTTCGAGCTCATGTTATACCCCAAATCCCGCCACGGCATCGGCGGAATCCATTATCACCGACTCGTAGCGGACTTCATCCGCCGGACCCTAGGGGACAGGAACGAGCCAAGCGAGGAACCCGAATCCGAGGGGTTGGAGGTTCCCGAGGAGAATCCGGCGACTGTAACAGAGGCGAAGGGCGCCGTTACCGAGACGGATTAGATCAAAATCGGTGCCTCTCCCCCGAGCCGCGGGCTTCAGCCCGCGCGGTGTTGCCGGGTCCGCGCGGTGATCCCGCTCTCCCCTGAGCCGCGGGCTTCAGCCCGCGCGGTGTTACGGGTTTCGTGCGAGCCGCGGGCTTCAGCCCGCGCGATGATCCGTGTTTCGGATGACGCCCATCTGACGGAGGAATGCTGCCAAGCCCCCGCGACCCAACGCTCCGTCTCCATCCCCTGACCGCCCGCCCCCGGGATTTGCTTGACGCCACCCCAAGCGGTATTGTCTCTCACGACGAAACCGAGAACCGATCATGTCAACCAACCAGGCAAAACCCATGACTCCAGCCACGTTCGCCACGGCCGCCGTCGCGAAGCGCGCCCTCGAGCGCGTCTTCGACGACGTCTACGACGCCGGCAAAGGGGAAATCAAGAAGCGTTTCCGTCGGTGGAAGGCCACGAGGCAGATCGACACGCTATACAAGCAGCTAAAGGCCGTGCGGATGGTCAAGACCATCTGGCAGACCGAGAAGGCCGTCGATCTGTCCAAGTTCTACTACCCGACCAAGGTCGAGATGGACGGCAAGCGCCAAGTCATCAACGATCTCAGCGACCTCGGCGACATCGGCAACCCCGTGGTCGAGGG
>JADFHG010000351.1 GCA_022567365.1 Planctomycetota bacterium
CCATGCCTCAAAACCCTTTCAAAGTACGAGAGCCACGAATCCAGGGCCGGAACATACCAACCGAACCAAATCCCCGCAACCCCAAACTGTCGCGGGAAATCTGAAGCCTTCCCAACCTGATCCGATGCGGGTATTGTGGCGCGGAGATAGTCGCCGAAAGGAGCGATCATGGATTTGAAAGAGTTTGTCGCCGAATCCTTGCGTCAAATCATGGATGGTATTACCGAAGCAAAGACCCATGGCAAGGAACTTGGAGCCGAAGTCAATCCTTATGGCAACCTTGGTCGGTTCGACAGGATGCCAGAGGGAGTTATTTATCGGGAATCGAAAGATGGAGCGCAGTAAGAACCAGACGTATCCTTCGACGTTGCAGTAACTACGATTGAGGAATCGCATACCAAGGGAGGAGCGAAGCTCGCCGTCGCAGTTTTCTCCGCAGGCGGAGCAAAACAGAGCGATAGTACGAACAGCTCAGTGAGCCGAGTGCAATTCACGGTTCCCGTTTTCCTGCCGTGAGGCAGTCCGGCCCGTCCAGCTTGTTAGTGAAGCAGTCGAGCGATACTCTCTCGGCGGAAAGGCATGACCGTAGGAGAAAGGACAATGCCTGAAACGCTCAAAGAGAAAACAGTACAAATGATAATGACAATGAGTATTGCGAACCTCACGGACGCCGACTTTGTTTGCAGGAAGCTATTCATGGGTCGTGCCGGTTCCGAGAGGGATGACGAGGTGCATCGTGCTCTTGAAATTAGAAAACTACTTGAAGACATGAAAGTCACTCGGGCGTCGCATCGCGTCGCATGTCTGGCAATCATCATCGCGGCGTTTTCGTTGGTGGTTTCTTGGATTCGATAGCGAAGCAACGGACCCTTTCCGGCGTACTGCGGCATGTACTGTCTCCACTGCAAACGAGATGTTGGCGGAATCAAGGTCGCAGATTCTAATAACATCTTCTGGATTGTCGTTGTTGGAATATGCATGTTCTTGGCACTTACAGGAATTGGCATTGTCCTCGCGGTTCCGACGTTAATTGGAGCGATCATCTTCTCATGTTACAATAGTGCTCCTATTGAGTGCCCAATATGCCGCACGCGTCTCGTGGGCGGCGGCGAGAAAAAGCCGACATACGAGTCCGTGGAACAAGCTGAAGGCAAGGGTTTCTGTCGTTCCTGCAATACTCCGAACGCGGCTGACGCAGCCTACTGCTCGAAATGCGGAGCTAAGTTGGGAGGGGCTGCCTAAGCGGAAAGCGGGCCTATGCCCGCTATCTATATGGGTCAACGTTTGGGTCAAGTACCTCTCTTGGGACGCAAGAAAATGACGTAAGTCGTTGTCAATACTGAAGTTGGAGCGGTGTCCGAGCGGCTGAAGGAATCGCACTGGAAATGCGGTGTGCGGGTAACCGTACCGGGGGTTCGAATCCCTCCCGCTCCGTTTGTTCGCGTTCGCCCACCGGGGCGGACGCCGGTAGGCCGGCGACGGCGATGTTGCCGATGTTCATGCCCGCACACTTTTCCAAAGACTCATATGGTCCGCTGTGCGGACCGTCCAATTCAGCATGTCGCCAAGAACGGCGCATCGTCGCCTTACGCCATAACGGCGCTTGCCCCACGCCTTGATCGTGCTTTCCTCATACCTCGACCTTGAGCCACTTGCCGCGGAGATAACGGAGCGACGCGGCCGCGGCGCGCCAGGTCATGTCGCAGTACATCCCCATCCATCCGCCCGCGAGACCGAGAGATAGAGTAATCCCGAAAAAGTAGCCCATCGGCACTCGAAACAGAAACGTGCCGAATAGTGTCACAATCATCGGGAAGCGTGTGTCGCCGGCGCCGCGCAGCGCGTGGATGTATACAATGGACGCCACCAGGATCGGCTGAAAGAGCGCGAGCGTGCGAAAGGGCGTCACACCCGCGGCGCGGACCAGCCAATCGTCGCTCATGATCGCGTACACCAGCTCCGCGCCGAAGTAGAAAAACGCGGCCATGGCGATCGACAACGTGCCGCATTGCAGGACCGCCCAATGGGCGGCGTGCGCGGCCCGGCGGCGGTCGCCGGCGCCCAGCGATTGACCGACCATCGTCGCGGTCGCGGTGCCCCACGCGACGGCCGGAAGATACGTCAGCGCCTCGACGCGGACCGCGATCATGTGGGCCGCGTAGTAGGCCTCGCCGAGCACGCCGGACGCCAACCGCGCGATCACGATCAGCAGCAGAAAATGACCCACCCACATGACCGCCCCGTCGGCCGCCGCCGGGATGCCGATCCGCAGGATGCGGCGCACCGTGGCGCCGTGAAACGCGAGATCCCGGGCGCGCAGAATCAACCCTGAGGTTCCCCTCGCGAGCACGATCAGCGTGAGCACGGCCCCGACCATGCGGGCAGACACCGTTCCCCAGACAATTCCATAGACACCGAGCTTCGGGATCAACGCGCCGGAAATCCCTAGCTCGGGTATCGGGCCGATTCCATACACGAGGGATAGCGACGCGACGATGTTGAACGCGTTGATCGCGGCGAAGATGAGCATGGGCATGCGCATATTGCCCGCACCGCGCATCGCGGCGCATCCGACAAACGTCAGGCTCATGGCGAAATGACCGACGGCGTCGACGCGGAGGTAGTGCACGGTAATGGCATAGGTCTCGCCGGTCATGTTCTGCTGTTGGGCGAACCAGGGGGCGAGGGCGTAGATCAAAGCGAAGATGCCGATCCCGAGAAACCCGGCCAGCAAGATTGATTGATTCGCGATCCGGTTGGCCTCGCGCGGTTCGCCCGCGCCGGTGTGGCGGGCGACGAGCGCCGTCGTGCCGGTCGCGACCAACATCGCCAGCATGGAAGCGAGCCATCCGACGTATGCTGCGAAACCAATGGCGGAGGTTGCCGCGGGGCTGATGCGCCCGGCGAGCCAGGTATCGAAGAGGGTCACGATGGTGTTGAGAACCTGCTCGCCCAGGACGGGCAACGCGAGGAAGAACAGAGTCCGGCCGATCGGCCCGCTCACGACCGCCGGTCGAAAGCGACCGCCGGCGCCGACGGATTCGGGGCGCGCTGGGGGACGCGGTGTCGGCGGGCTGTTCGACATATGGCGGAGGAATCCTCGACGTCAAGCACCAACACACGAGCGTGGGAAGCGGCGGCCCCGCGCTTCGCCGCACGACCCGCAAGTTCATGCGTGGCGATGCACTAGCCCCCGTTGGTTTCCTGCGCGACCGGTCTCGGTTCGGCGAGCAGGCTCTTGATGAGTTCCTCGATTCGCTTGCCGGGCTCGGTATGGCGAAGCAGACCCATCCGGTCCAGCAGGTAAAACGCCGGGGTGCGGGTTACGCCCCCTCCGATGAGCAAGTCGTTTTCCCGTCCCTTGCCGTCGAAATAGTTCGGCCAGGTGAGCCCATGTGTCTTGATAGCGGCCTCGAAGGCAGCCCGATCGCGATCGATATTGACACCGACCAACTCCAGCCCCTGGTCCTTGTAGGTCTTGCTCAGCCTGACGAGCATGGGCATAAACTGTGTTGACTCGCGGTCGTCGCTCTTCCAGTAGTGAATCAGCACGACCTTGCCGAAGAAGTCGGCGGTCTTGATCTCCGCGCCGTCGATGGTCGTGAACTCGTATCCAAACGGCTTGCCGATGTGGGTCACGCGTACGATCTCACCCTGAGCCCTGCGCGTCGCGATATGGTTCGGGAATCGGCGGCGCATCCTCTGCCATTCACGATTCGCACGGTCGGGTTGATTCGCGGCGAGGGCGTTTCGTATGAGACTTGCCCATATCACGGGTATGTGTCGTGACGCCCGGTGGCCGCGGAGAAACGCCTCGTAGCGCTCCATCGTGCCGAGCACACGGGTCTCCTCCGGCATCCCCTCCAATCGCGCCGCCAGGACAAACGCCTGAATCGCGTAGTAGTCCGCGTCCGCCGCGAGTTCGCCGCCGACCTTGCTTCGTGACAGTTCGTCGGTCAGCATGCGCAGCTCCTTCAGGTACTTCGGGTTCACCCGGGCGAGTGCCGCGAGCGCAGCCAGCTTGATCCTCAACGCGTTCTCGCGAAACGACGTTTTTGGATATCGCGCGAGCAGTTCGTCAACGGTCAGCACCACGACCCGCTTCAATTCGAATTGCTCCGGAAGGTGCTCTTTCGCGCGTCCCTCGGTCTCGAGGGGCCGGTCCATCCGCTTGATCTGTTCGATCAGGGTCGCTTCGCTGACCGCGACACTTTGTCCGGTTTGCGGACCTTGTGCGTGTGTGCGGCCCGCCTCCGTCCCCCACGGGAGGACGGTGCCGACAAACGCCAACGCGAACGCCGGCCCGATGTTGATTCTATAGTTCATTTCCGTTTTCCACTTTCGCAGTCGGATCCCGCACGTATTCACTCCGCCGGATCGCCGATCATCGGCCCGATTTCCGGCAAGCGCCGGGCGGCGGACGACGTTGCGATCGGACTGCCCCCGCGACTCACCACTACGCACGCACGGCCGCGCGCGGCCTTTCATCCGTACCCTCGTCTTGCCTTTGCCGGTTCACCGATTGCCGTTCTTCCCGGTTGGCTGAACCGACAGCCACACTATTCGCA
>JADFHG010000352.1 GCA_022567365.1 Planctomycetota bacterium
CTATCGCCGTCCTACGGCCGCCACAGGGGGCGGCCGCTACTTTGGGGGCGGAGAACCACCCTTTCAACAGGATGTTAGCGCACCCGCGTCTCAGTGGAAGCCAGAAAAGACGCGCCTCGCCGCGCCACGGCGAAGCATTGATTCTCGCGGCCCATCGCCTGCGCCAAGCGAGTCCGATGTGTGACGTGCGACGGCGGCAACGAATCGAAATCGCGGACGCGGATGCCGGGGCGGCGGCGTGATTGGGTTGCCGCTCCCCCCGTCCTGCATCCGCGCCCTGCTAGTGCAACTCCCCCCACAAACGGAAAGCACCGCCGCGCATGACGCGGCGCCGATGGGTCGGTCCTCACCGCGGATCGGACCGACCGGTCAAATGCGCACTCGCGGACTACCCCCACAACACAGTGCCGTAGACTGGCACATTCGTTCCGCGGGCGCGCCGAAGCGGATCGCGCCACGAGACCGGACCCCTCACGGGTCTCGTGTCAAGCGAACCGCGAAAGAGCACATGGGTCGGGCTCGCCGCGTTCTACCGCGCACACCAAGAGCAACCCCAAACCACGCGGAACCATCGGCCGCGGGCGGACCGCGCGGATTCCGCGTCAGGCCTGACAGGTCGCTTACGTTCTTGCTACCGACGACGAAGGGGGAGATCAGAGAACTTGCGTCGAACCATTCGACCAGCCGTACTACCGTGACGACACCTCTTGAACCGGGTCCGATCGGTACGGCCGCGATCGATGTGCTCCCGTGGGTTACGCCACCAACTACATTATTCCCGACTGTTGCCCAAAGGCAAATCGAAATGACTTTTTTTGCATGAACCCGCAATATTGTGTCCGCCGACGCCCGGCAAGACGGCGGTCAGCGACCCGTGACGGACGGCTCGAGCCATTCCTCGATCTGGCCGCTCTTCGTGTTGTAAATAAATCGCGCCGCGCTGAACGACGTCGGCGGTTGCCCCTTGCGCTGCATGTTGATCACGGCGTGGCGTTTCGTCGTTCCGTAGACCGACAGCGTGTTTCGATCCTTCATGTAGTTTAGGAGGTCCGCGCTCATCCAGAACCCCTGTCCGCTGTCCTGCAGCTTCACATTGCCGGAGGCCTCGAAGAAGTCCAGGCGGTCCGCGCTCAGACGCCCCATGCGGTTGTTGGCACCGCGCCCCCCAATCTCGCCGCGCTCGCCGCTCTTGAACGCGACGGTTAGTTCACCGCAACTGAGAAACGTGGATCGCTCCGACGTTCCACCGGTACCCGCCGCCACGAGCCCGATCCGCTCGAGCGCGGCGCCGGCTTTGTGCTTCAGCTCCACGTCCCCGCGAAACCACGTCCTGTCGATTGAGAAATCGTACGTCATCGACCGCTGCCAGGTGATGAGCGTAGTGGACGGTCGGCTCGGCGTACCGGCCGTAAGGAAACCAGCATTCCCCGCTTGGGCAATGGGATCGGTCTCCTCCGGAGCGCGAAGGTCCTCGAGGAGTAGTGTGCCCGCGCCCTCGATCAGCATGATGGAAACGGCCTTGCGCAGGTTGACCGTGAATATCGGTCCGGAAACCCGCATTCGCGTCTCGATGCGGCCGGCCGCGTCACGGTTTTCGACGTGTACAACGGCTTCGCCAGCCGGACCGCCGGATGCGTGAATGGTCGCGGGTTCCTTTGCGAAGTTGGTGCCGAATCGCTTCTCGCGGGTCTTGCGATCGGGGTCGGCAAGCCCCTCGAACAGATCCTCGAAGATCCACCAGTCCTGCCCGGGCTCGGTCGGGGGCCCCGTGTCCACCGCGACGTCGTCGAACTCGACGACCAGTTGCTCGCAATCGATCCGGGTGTTCGATTTGCTCGTGGCGTGGACCTTGCCCGAGAAGATAGCGCGGTTTTCGCCGCCGCGGTACTCCATGCCGTCGCGCCATAACACGCGGATCGGCACCGGCTCGGACAATCGACGTCCGTCCAGGTCTTTCTGTGACCGAAACGTCATCAAACCGGCACCGGGGACCCTGGCCCAGTCCTTCGCGACGTCCAGCAGGATTCGCTCACCCATGACGGAAAGCGTGTCGAGGCGCACCGATGCGAGGTGCTCGGAGTCGAGACCCGTCACCTCGGCTTTTTCGATTCTTTGTCCCTCGCCGAGACTGCAATCGAGCCTCTCCGCGAGGATTTCGACATTGTCGGCGGGGTCGATCACACGCACGTCGCCAAAGGCCCGAAACCGGGTCAGCAGGGTTTCGATGTGCGGTTTGGATTCGTAGGCCAGCCGGTACGCATTCCAATCGATCTTCGACGGATCCTTCCCAGCGTCGACGGCTCTTTGACGTGCGGCGATCATGTCGAACGGCGGTGGCGGACGGCTCACCGTGGTGAACTCCAGGATGAGTTTCTCAGTAGCGTTGACCGTGCGCTCGCCTTGCTCCGTACCGACGTCACCGAGCGCCGTCAGCGAGGTCGGCACCAAGCGGCCTGCCGCATCCACGGTGAACCGGCCCAACAGCTCGCGACACGTCAGACGTTCGTCGCCGCGCCGAATGACGACGTGCCCCTCGGCTTCGACCCGATCGACGCGAGGCTCCGTCGACACGGCGCCTACGGTGTCGGTGAAGAACAGCGTCAGGGTGTCCGCGTCGATGCCCATTTGGTTTTGCCTCATGCGGACGTCGCCGACGAACGTCGCGCGGTCGATCACCCGCCTCTTCCGCGTAGCGATTCGGGCGCCGGCGGCCGCCCGTACGAGTGCCTCGAGGGAACCGACCACGGGTTTCGAGCTTTGTTTTGGGTCGCTGAATTGGGAGAGGGCGAGCGTCCTTTCCGTCACAATGCGCCCGAAGACGTCCAGCGTTTGGGCGAATTCGATCGCGCCGGCGGGCATCATCGAAATGGTCTCTTCGTCGGTCGCTGCCGCATTGCGCTTCAGCTTGCCCGGACCGAGGATCCGGAGGTGCCATTGGTCCCCGTCGCCGGTCGAGCGCACGGAACGCCCGGTCAGCCAACCCAGGTCGGCCCATCGAACCTCGACGTCGCGACTCGCGGAACCCTCGAGATGAAAGCGATCGTCGTTCGGCTCGAACGTCAAGGTGGCGGCGGTCGCGACCCCATCGGGGTGCGCTACGCGCAGCGGATCGCCGATCGCCGTCACACGCGACTTACCTGCGATCAAAGAGCGCTCATCGTCCGGCGGGAGCGCGGAAACCGCCAGCCGCCCGGACCAGGTCAGCACGATTCGTTCGTCGACGGTCGGGGCGGTTGCCTGGTTTCCGGTGGATGCACTCTGTCGGTCGCCACCCGCGGTCGTGGGCGCAAAGGAGGTGAAATCACGGACGATCTCGAGAATATCGCATTGCAAACGCGACATGATCTCGGTGTCTATTCGGTGGACGGTATCGACGTCCCCCTCGAAGCGCCCGACGTACATCGGCGGGGTGCCGGAGACGTCTTCTTCGGTTTGCGACGCGCCAACGGGGCGTCCGCGAGCATCGACCCATACTGGCTTGTCCGTTTGAGAAGTCCCGGGCGCGGTGTTGGGCGGCGCTCCGGTCTTGCTCCGCCGCTTGCCGAAAAGCGGCAGCTTCCGCCGCAGGCTGCCCATTAGCGCCTCGACGATGGTGGCATGGCGCGATGCACCGGCCGCTGTAGCCGGCAGCGCCAAGCCCAAACCACCGGCACCGCCGCGCAGTTCGAGCGTGCTTTCCCCGACCGATCGCAAGTACTCGATTCGATTCAGGATCTCGTCGTATTGAAGTTCCAGATTCGGACCCCTCCAATCGACGTCGACCGCCGTCAAATGAAACGGGCCTGGTATGCGAATCGTGCCGAATTCGCGGTCGAACTCGATTTCGGCGCACTCGACGCGAACGATGCTCGAGGCCTCGGGCGTATCCCTCGTCTCTTCCGGCAAGGCGGCGCGGGCCGCGTCGGTAAGGCGGTCAATCTCGATGACCACGTCGCCTATCAGTCGCCCGCTTTGCAGGTCGAGCCGCACCGGCGCGTCCTTTTTCAGTTCGATGATGCCCATGTTCGCGGTCACGCGAACCAGATTGCCCGCGTCCGTCCTCAGGCGGATTTCCGGTTTGACGACCTCGACGACACGTGCATTGTCGCCTTCCCGTTCGACGGGGACAAGCGAATCCGCGGTGAGCTCGGCGATCGCTTGCTTGCCTTTTTGACCGTAAATGGTCTGCCTGATGCGTTTCGCCGGGCCGATCTCCCCGATCCGCGTCGAGATCACGGAGACTTTGCCGTCGCCAGTGACTTCGGGGGGATCCAAGGCTGCACGACGATGCTCGTCATTCAGGTCCGGGTCCGACACGGGCGTGGGCTGGAAGTACTGATAGATCGAGAAACAAACGATGAGGATCGAGAGCGTCGCCGCCGAAGCGACGAGCATCCCGGCAATGCCACCGGCGAAACGCTTGTTGGAAACGGACACTTACCCTTCTCCGCCCATTGGGCACTGGATCGCGGTTCTCACCCGAGCTTCGGAGGCGTCGGACCCAGCCACCGGCTTCAGACTGTCATCGCAGCGCTGTACGTCCAACGACCCTTCTTCCGCAGCAGCAGTTCCACGCTTTCC
>JADFHG010000353.1 GCA_022567365.1 Planctomycetota bacterium
CAGGCTCCAATCAACGGTTTGGCACAAAATGACTGCTCCCCGTTCGATTTACTTCTTGTACCACGCCCGACCTCCTTGGGAGACGTTACAGCACAACACCAGGACACCACGCGGCCTTTACGCGAGCTTTACGGACCTTTGCAGCTAGAGGTGAAGGCGCATGACCAAATCACCCGCGGCTGAACGGGCCCCGCTGGTTGAACATACCGTCGAATTTGTGGTAGGTTTAGCCTCACGGCAAGCAGTACAGATTTAGAGAGATGATAAGGGATATGTTTGGCAATAAAGGTTTGAATCGTGCTGTAACCATTACAGTGGTGTCGCTTGTGATACTGAGCGGACTGGTGTTCGCGCTGGTGCAGGTCACCAGAGACATCGCGGCAACGGTCACCGTCCAGGTCAAGACCGAGGATGGTATCGAGGTCTACCTCGACGAGGCGCTCACTCAGGTTGCGACGTCCATCGAGTTCGGCACCGTGGAGGTCGACCTGTTTGGGACGGTCGCGGAACCTGTCCTCATTCCGGTATGGGTACATAACCGCTCTCTCAGCAGGATTGGCCTGACCCTTGAGGACAACAACGATCTGGTCGACGTGGTGTTCGTGGGCATGCGCCTGCCCATGGCGGCCTATGGCGTCGCGCGCCTGACCCATGCGCCCAATGCGGTCGGGCTGTTCGAATGCGGCATCGCGCGCTACGAACCCAGCGCCGAAGCATTGCGCACGAACACGGATTCGTCAAAGCGGAGCATGGCAACGTCGTCGCGAAAGCCCGTCGGGTTGATTCTCGGTCGGCGCCCGAGCGATTCCATTAGGATCCACTTGGGGAAGTTCGCGCCGGCGTGGATCGCGAGCGGCACGCCGCCGCCGAACCGTGGGTTGATCTCGATGACGCGAATCCTGCGCGCTTTGTCCACGATGCACTGAACGGTGATCACCCCGCGACAGTCCGCAAGCATTTCCGCCACGGCCCCGCCCACGGCCATGATCCGCGGATCCTTCACGATGAGACCCTTGCTGACCTCGCCCGTGCGCACCTCGAGCCGTTTTCGCGGCACGACGCACCGGGGCTTGCCGTCCAAACCGGTGTATACGTCAAGCGTATGTTCGGCGCCCTCCACAAACTCCTGGACGATCGGCTCGGGGACGCGGCGCCCAAAGGTGGTAAGCTCCTCGCGATCGTGGACAATGTAGTTGCCCATGCCCGCGCTGCCCTCGCGCGGTTTCATGAAGTATGGAAATCGATGCCGCTTCCGATTCACGATCTCCGCGAACGCCCACGTGTTCGGCGTATCGATTCCGGCTGTGCGCAGCGAAGCGTAGGTGGCGAGCTTGTCGCGACAGGTCGCCACGACCTCTGGCGACGAGATCAGAAGCCGGCAGCCGATTTGCTCGAATCGCTGCCGTGCGTCGGCGAGCACCGCTAGTTCGAAGTCGATCAGCGGAATCAGCAGGTCGATGCGGCGGCGGCGGGCAATCTCGAGCAGGGCATCCACGTAATCATCGTCGCGAACGGAGGGCACGAAGTGCGCATGGCGGACGCGGTGGATCGCCGGTGCCAAGCGGCTTCGATCGGCGCCGTGGATTTCAAGACGGATGCCCAATGCATCGCCTGCTCGCTGAAACGCGCGCACCAACTCCACGCCGCGCCCGATGCAGGAGAACATCACGCGCAATCCCCGCTTTCCGGAGACACGTCGGGAATCGGACCGCAAACCGGGCATTTTCGACAACCGCGCCGACCTCCACGCAATCAAGACCGCGCATCCGCCGAACCGGTCCATGACACGCGCCCGCGACTATATCGGCTTTCCTTCCAGGCCGCCAGAGAGCGCGCGGTACGCCAAACCGCGTGCGCCCGTGGCAGTTTGGGCGGCATCCAAACGACCCCGGCGGGGGGCAAGGGATATGCCAGTGGCTACGTTCCGCCGCTCCTCTGGGGCTACGTTCCGGCATCCCCATCGGGATGGGCGAACCGTATCGGGAATGGGAAAACCTGTCGCTCCCGTCTTCCAGGGGTTTCATCCCGGTTCGGTGGAAATCTGCGCCACACGGATACCCGCGAGGGCGTTGACGTGGAGTCGCGCTGCGTCGAACGGTTTGGACCGTCAAAGCTTCGTGGCCACCACGATGACATCCGTTGATCGCCCTTCGTCAAAGTCCTCGCGCCCGTAGCTCCCCCAGACATGGTCCACGCGCAGCCCGGCCGACTCGCAGAATCGGCGCATTTCGTCGAGGCTTATTGGATAGAGCCGCCCGCGCCTGGCGTGTTTCTTCCAACCGCCATCATGCCATATGGTGACATTCGTGATGATGACGGCGTCGCCCGCGAAATCGAACACGCGCACGGAGACGTATTCCCTCCCATCGACCAGCGCGACGCGCGGCCCGCGAACGCAGGGCTGCTCCGCACGCATCGGTGCGAAATTGAGAATCTGCACCAGCATCCGACCGCCCGCGCGAAGGCACTTAGCAAACTGACCGATTGCGTCGGCCACCGACGCGCGGTCTCCGGCGGCGGCCAACGCGTTGCCCAGGCAGAAGAGGCCGTCGAAGTCGCCGCCGACGGCATCATGGAGCGAGGCGTAGGGTGCGTGTACGCATTGGATGGCAACGCCCTCTTCGGCAGCGCGTTGCTCCGCGACACGCAGCATTTCCTCGCTCATATCGGTCGCGGCGACGCGGTATCCGCGAGTGGCCAGGGCGCACGCGTGACGTCCCGTGCCGCAGCCTGCGTCAATCAATCCGCGCTTGCCGGGTGGTCCGAAGACGTCCGTCAAGACCGGAAGCTCCCGCGCAAAGCGGGCCTGCCAGTTGATCGATCGATCGTACCACTCGGCTGCCGCGAAGATGCCCGTGGCCGGATCGGTTGGGTCGGTTGCTGATTTCACCAGGGACAATGTGACGCAAGAAGTGCCGCACCGCAACCCCGCAACCCGCGCGATTCCGGCCGCGTCGCACGTATGAGTCAACGGAGATCGCGGGATTGGACGCCGTGTGAAAGATCGAGTCCGTTGCAAGACCCAAAGTCGCCTCGGAAAACGGGCTGGGCGCTATCGCCGGAACGGGTGATTTCGCGAAACAGGGTGTTTCCACGAAGGAACCAAGGGTTTCCGCCCGCGTGTTACACGCTCGAGGCATCGACCCTCGACAGATCACGCACGGCACCGACTCGTGCATTGACGTGCATGGAGGCACACTGGGAAGAAGGAAGGTGTTCGTACCTCCTGCTGAAAACTGATAACTGACGACTGAAGACTGATGACTGACAACCGACAACTGCTATTGATCCGCCCCCAACCGTCTCGGCCAATAGTCGTCCGGTGGGGGGGCGTCGGTGTCGCCGTCGGGGCGGATGTGGTCGTAGAGGGATTCCTTCTGCTTGTCGTAGACGATGCGACCGTTGACGATCGCGTGCCGCACGAGCGTCATGTAGTGCATGACGTCGCCATCGGTGATAATCAGGTCGGCGTCCTTGCCGACTTCGATCGAACCGACGCGGTGATCGATGCCGAGAATCCTGGCGGCGTCGATCGTGATCGCCCTCAGCGCGGCGTCGTTGCTCAGCCCGCCACGGACGGCGAAGGCGGCTTCCATGTTCAGGTGCAACAGGTCGCGCCCCGCGACGCCCCAGGTGGTGATCGACGTGATGCCCGGTACGATGGCGATCGGCACACCGTGATCGTGGAGGATGGACGCGTTTTCGATCGACGAACCGTTGGGCCGATTCGATCGCTCGTCGGGAAGCTGCCGTTTGCGCGGCGTGATAATCGCCGACACGCCGGCGCGGGCGAGGCGCGACGCGACGGTCCACCCCTCGTACGCCCCGCGGACTACGACGCGAATGCCGTAGCGCTCCGCGAGATCGCACACGTCGATGAGTTGGTGTGCGGTATTGGCGTCGACAACCGCTACGGTTTCATGCCGCATGAGCTTCAGGCACGTGTCGTATTGACCCTTGATCCACTCCTTGTCCGGCTCCTCTTCGTCGGGGTCGGTCTTCTTCTTCTCTTCGTACGACTCGAGGTCGCGGAGGTATTGCCGGACCTTCTCGAACGCCGCGCGCAGCGTCCGCCGAGCGTCGGCCTCTCGGGTCGAATATCTGAGCGGCGTGAAGACGTTGCGCCGTATGGTGATGTCGTCAAGCGTGCCGAAGGTCAGCTTGGCGGCCGTCTGGCCGGTCATCGCGGTCGTGATGCCGCCGGCCAGCGCGATCGTCATGCGGAGACCATAGACGTCCGTCGTATCTTCCGGAGGCTCGCCCCCGACGATTCCCCCGCTCGCCACCGCGACGAGACCGGGGTAGACGTGCAGCCCGGAGGCGTCGAGCGTTTCCGCACCCTCGGGTATGGCGACGCCTTTTCCGATCCGCTCGATCTTGCCGTTCTTGGTGAGGATGGTGACACCGTGCAGCTCGCCGTCGGTGATCGTATGCACCGTGCCGCCGATGATCGCAAAGTATTTGTCTTCAGGCTCCTTCTCGGTTTCCTCGGGGTCTTCCTCGGCGTCTTCCTCGGTGTCGGCGGCCGCATTGTTATCCTTCGTTTCGTCGGATTCG
>JADFHG010000004.1 GCA_022567365.1 Planctomycetota bacterium
TTCGACACGGAAAGAAAGGTGATCCTCGAAGAGATCGCCATGTCGAAGGACAGCCACGAACACCTGGCCTACGACTTCATTCAGGCGAGGGTTTTCGCGGGCCATCCGCTCGCTTGGCCCGTCCTCGGCTATGAGCAAACCGTTGCGGACATGACGCGCGATCAGATGTGGGCCTACTTCAAGCGTCGCTACGCCCCGGGCAACCTCATGCTCGTCGTCGCCGGCAACGTCGACGCCCAGCGTATCGTCGAGACGGCCGAAGCACTCTGTGGCGATTGGGAACCCGTACCGAATGGGCAACAGACGGTCGCGCCCGAGTTTCGCACCGGCACCGACGCGCTGCCGACGGACAGGTTCAATCAACAAATCGTCGCCCTGACGTTCCCCGCGGCTTCCGCCACGGATCCGATGACCGAATCGGCGGACGCGGCCGCGGCCATTCTCGGCGGGAGCAACTCGCGGTTTTATTGGAACATCGTTCAGGCGGGCGTCAGTTCCCAAGCAGGGGCATACCACGTCGCCTATGGCGATTGCGGTCTGATGATCCTTTCGGGAACGTGCCAACCCGAAAAGGCCGAGCGTTTGCTCGACTCGATGCGCACCGAGGCCTCCACCATCTGCAAGGAAAAGGTCGCGCCACACGAGGTCGAGCGGGTCAAGAACAAACGGCGCACGTCGCTGGCGGCGGAAAGCGAAGTACCCTATCAACGCCTGAGTCAGATCATGGACGATATGCATTATCGGGGTCGGCCGCGGACCGTGGACGAGGTTCTCGCGGACGTCGACGCAATCTCCCCCGCGACGATCCACGATCACTTTCAGCGGTATCCGATCGACAAGGGGGGGCACCTCGCGGGAATCGGTCCGCGAGATTGGCCGACGTAGCCGATGCGGGTCCGTCGCGAAGTCGAATGGTCCGATAGACGTACGCCACGCCGAATTGACCGCCATGTTTGCCCGACGATGTAATACCGGATGCCCGACACGCTTGACATCAAGGTCGTCTACCGCGCATCGGGGCGGTCTCGCTCCGTGCGACCCGCGCGCGCCGCGAAAGCGCCGCGCCCGCCGACCTCCGGCGGGTCGCGCGGAAAGCGCGCGGGCACGATCATCGCCCTGATGAACCTCGCGATCGCGGGCGGCATTTTCTATGTCACTTGGTGGCAGGTCGATCCCGACGTGACCGTTACCCTCGAATGGCAGACCCCGGTCATTCCGGTCGAAGCACTCGCACAGCTCGGGGTCTTTTTCGGCGTACGCGCCTCCGACCCTGCCGACGAACCACCCGCCGAAGATAGCGACACCGCTTCGGCCGATGAAACTCCGGTATTCGAGGGAGCAACGGCGGCTGCGGTCATGGGCGGTGCCTCGTACACGTGGCTTGGGGCGGAAATGGTCGCGGCCGGTTTGTTGGCGTTATCGGCAGGCGCCGGTCTTGGGGGTTTGCTCACCTCGCGAATTCGCCAGGGCGCGAGAATCGTCGCCGGCGTGCTGTTGCTCTACTTTTTTGTCCACGTCGCGTGGGTTTGGATGGAAAACAGGACGGGCTTTCCGATTACGGCGGCGCGCGATGCATGGGGCATCTTGATCGCGCTCTTGCTGATCTTCGGCGCGGGAATCGGGCGGCGCGGACGGGGCTTCGGTCGCGTGGCCGGTGTCGCCGTCATCCTTGCCGGCCTTGCAAGTGCCGCCGGTCTCTACCTCTTCACACTCTGCGACGCGTCGTGGCACCCGGAAACGGTCATCGCCGGCGCGGCTTCGGCGATGGGGCTTGATGCGTCATCGCTCACCTTTGCCGTGATCATCTTCGTCATCCACTCATTGTACGGTTGGGTACTTCTCGGGCTGGCGGCGAATCTGGGTGGACCGCCCGGCGCGGCGGGCGTCATTACCGCAGCCGCTCCGTCTCGCGGTGTAACGCGCGTATCTACCGCGTGAGATCGCGCAGGTGGGCGATCGGGCTCGCGCGTGTGGGCACGACCTCGACCGACGCCACCTGCCATCGACCATCGTCGTCAACCATGCCAAGCCGCCATCGTGCGGTGATCCGCCGCAGGTATGCCCCCTCGTAGTCGGCGTCGCACATGCTCGTGAACTCGACCGTCGCGTCGGATTCCGAGGATGAAACGAAGTCGAAGTCGTAGAGCACGACCTCTGACGGGTGGTAACGCGCAAGCGCACGCTCCAAACGCTCCATGAACGCCTCCCCGTCCAGGCCATCGGCCGAGAAGTCCTCCGTAAGGCGGGCGCGTACGGTTTGGAGTCGGCCCGACTCGACGGCGTCGGCAAGTGATTGGCACGCCGCAATCAGCCGTTCGTGTCGAGTTACGACAACCGACTGGAGAATAACCAGGATCGGGGCGATCACGAACCCAAACCGGACGGCGCGTTTCATGGCGCGAGTGCGCCGCAACGACCATATCCCAACGAGTATGCCCTGGAGGACCACGAGCGTTGGAACCAGCACCCAGGGGCGTTCGAAGAAGAATGCGTTCAATCGGCTTTCCGTTTCACAAAGGGGGACCGCGGCGCCGCCGGTGGCAGACCGTCGTTCCTACGGGCAACGCACGAACGCTTTGTCGCGAATTCGACGTTGCGGCGGTCCGTGCCCGCCCGGCAAGATGCAGGATCACCATGATACATCTTATCCCCGCTACCCCCCCGAGGCTGCGGCACACACCGTAGGAACTTGCAGCAGGGCGGATTTCCTGCCGCACCGTCACCCGACGATGCCGTTGCACGAGTGCGAACGGATGCAATTGGACAAACACAGCTTATGTACGAGCGGTTCATGTCCGATATAGCGCGGGCTGGTCCTCGAATGGCGAAGACCAGTCCGCGCGGCGGGATCCTGCCGGCAAGCGCTCTTTTGAGGCAGCTCGGCGACGGCAGCGCGGATCTACGGAATTCAGTCTTCTTGGAGGCAAACCGACGTGTTCGAAGCAATCATCGGCGTGATCATGTTCTTCGGGTTTCTCTTCAGTTCGACGCTGGCCGGGCTCGTGCAGACCGCGTGACCAAGCGAGACGGTGGTCTTTCCGACCGGCGGCTGGGCGTTCGTGGGTTCTCTTTTTCGACGATCGTGCGTGAACCTGCGCCCGCGCGGCGAGACCAACGCCCAACGGGGCTGCCATGATGCGCACCGTCGAATGAAGTGCGGGTAAAGCAGCGGAAACCGACCACCGTCCTGCGTTTGCGTTTTTGAGATTCTTGACTGGTTGTATAAGTGAGCGAACAATGCCATCGATCTTCTTGACATTCACGGCGATTCTGGGCGCGATCTTTTTCGGGCTGATCGACATCCTGATTCAGACGGCCTGACCGCTAATCCCTTCCACGACCACCACAGCCACACCGCCCCACCGATGGGGCGGTTCGGTGCTTCGCGGACGATTCTCCGATTCGACGCGGAATGCGGACGGTCCGCGCCACCGTCGCGATTCGGGTGGGTGTTGACCGGTTTGGGTTGGTCCCGCCGATCCACTGGGGCGTGGGATTCTTTTCAGCGGGCGGCTATTCGTGCTGTTCGACCAGCCAATCCACAACGGCGTTGGCGGTCTCGTCGTATTCATACTCGATGAGCCTTCCACGCTGAACCCACCGCACCTCGTCGTACGGTCCGGGCGTCGGCTCGTCCCCGAGTAGACCGCAAAAAAAGTAGCGGAGAATGGACGGCACTCCGTCGATCAGCACGGGAATCGGTGGTTGTCCGACGACGATCTCCAGTTCAGTTCCGAGCACGGTCTTGGCGAGCCGCCGGATCGCGACCTCCGGCATCTCTGCGCGCTTCTTGCGTGCGAGCGGAAAACGCCAGCGCCTCTCCTGCAAACCTTGACCCGGTGGAAGGGCGATCAGGATGGCGTTGTCCACCCTTTCGATGATCGCGGCCACGTACGTCTCTTGCGGTGCCGACTTTCCCATGGGAATACCGCTACTTTGCCGCTTGCGTCGGTGCGACCGGTTTCGCCATAGCAGGATCGCTGCGCTGTGCGGATTCACTCGCGACGGCTTCCGTAGACGTTTCACCACCGGTTTCCACGCGGGTCTCTACGTCGTCGCCGGGGCGCTCGTCCACTTGTCCGATCGGGGATTTCCTCCGGAGGGAGAACGTCTGCGAAGCCACGCCGAACGCGAGCAGGCCGATGGACAACACCGTGCGTACCGCGAAGCGCCATCCCCGCTGGTGGTATTTGATCCTCGACGTCACACCGGGAAGCTCCCCTTTCTCGAGCGCGCCGTCCACCAGCGCCCATTGGGCGTATCCCAAAGTGCCGCCCGGCCAATGCGCCCTGCGCAGGTGGTCGCGGAACTGTTGAGAGACGTCGGCGCGGCACTCCGCCGCCGGGCGATCGCCGACCCTCTTCGTCGACCAACGTTTGACGGCCTCGGCTCCGATCGTTCGCGCATAGCGTTCGGCTTCAAAATGAAGCGACGTATACCAGCAGCCCAGCACAATGATCGTGGTGCCCACGAGGACGCTGGTCGTCGAGTATGGTCGACCGGCCAACGCGACGCGGAACATCGACGCGCCGATGACCAGGCCGAACAGCGCGAAGAAAAAGACGCCCAAGAAGAACGGCAGCGGACCGGCGAGCTTGAGCATCCACCCCAACGGCAGGGCGACCATGGCGCCGACGAGCACGCCGAGCCACCAACGGCCGGGCATCGCCGGCGAGGTCTCCGTGCCGCCGGAGTCTTGTGAAGCGCTGATTGGTGCGGTTTCTGACGCCACGGTGATTCCTTGTGAAACGCGGAGAGTTAGGAAGTCTTCAGTTTTCAGTCGTCAGCTATCAGCCGTCAGCAGGGTCTGTCGGGCTTTGCCCGACGCAACGTCGTCCACGCCGCCGATGTCGGGCCGAGCCCGACCGACCCGACTTCCTTACCGACGACGGCGTCGCATCGACAGGATTCATCATAGCGACGTCTGTGCACCGATGCGACGCGCATGGCCGTCGGTCAGTTCGAATCCGGATCACCGCCTGAACTGTCCGCCGGATCGTCCTGAGGCGAAGGGGGTTCCGGCGGGGGATCGTCGTGCGCCGTTGCCGCCACCGGCGCGAGCCGTCCCATGAGCTCCGCCCATCCGTCTCCCCACTGATCCGCCGGTATCGGCGCGAGTTGCTCGTGTAGGGCGACGGCGTTTGCCGGATCTTCGCCAAACGCCTCGGAATCCATATGCAGCCTAACGGTGGCAACCACTCTCGCGGTGCGCCGAGCGTCTGCGGCGAGCGGGGCGAGCCGTTCGAGAACGCCCTTGATTCGGTCATACTTGCCGGTCAACAGTGCGATGCGCAGCAACTCGACACCGGTGTCAAGCGATTTGGCATCGTCCGGGTCGTGGTGTCGCTCGAAGAGCTGTTCGATACGGGGCAGAGCCTCTTCATACTTGCCGTCCCGCGTCAGCACCTCCACGATTCGTTCGCGCACCAGTCGCGCGTCCGGTCCGCGGCCGTTGCCATTGGCGAGCGAGCCTTCGAGCTCGGTGAGGTATAACAGTTCGAGCTCCGGCACGTCGCGCAGACTCTGCGACTTCTCGACCCGATCCGCAACGGAGCGTCCTCGCAGAATACGCCGGAACCCATCCCAGGCGGCGCCGTGCAAAGCCGAATCCGTTTCCCCTTCAGCGGTGAGGATCGTAAGCAGCGGTTCGAGATCGGCGTCTCCGGCGCCCCATCGCCCCACGGCCTCGACGGCGTTCAAACGCAGCGCCGGATCCTGGTGGCGCGTCAGGTCGCGCACTCTCGCGAGCATGGTTGGGTCATCCAATGCCATCAGCCCACGAAGCGCGGCCCGCGGAATTGCCCCGTCCGATTCATTGATCGCGGCGCGGAAAGTTTCCGTGAATGCAGGATCCGCGACACCGGCCATCGCGAAGAGCAAGTCTCCGCGAAGCGTCGCATCGTCCGTGCGTGCATCGGCGAAACGACTATTCAGCGCCGCCACGGCACGCGTCAGATCCCGCCCGCGCGGCAGCTTCGCCGCGATCCGGCCGATCGCGCGCGCCGCCTCTCGAACAAATTCGGTCGCCGCGTCGGAACGGTCCGGACCGATCGCGTCAACCAGCGCGTCGAACGCAATCGGGTCATTGAGCTTGCCCAGCGCTCGTACAATCGCGATCCTCACGATCGGATCCCGTTCGTCGCCGAGTCGCGCCAATACGGCCGCGACCGCCGCTGGGTCGCTGAGAATCTGAGCCAGCTCGAGCGTCTCGCGCCGAATGGTCGCGGAGGCGGAATCAAGCAGACCCAAGAGCGCCGCCAGTACTTCCCCGGTCGGTCTGTAGCCCTCTTCCGCGATCAGGCTCCCGATGATCGACAGCGCGGTCCGGGCGACTTCCTCGAGTGGATCGGACAACCACTCGGCCAGTTTGGTTTCGCCTTGCGTCTTGGGCTGGGCGCGGAAGAAATCCCGCTGGAGTCGGTCGATCCGCTCGACGCGCAGTGCATCTTCAGCCTTGCGGCGCTTCCGCTCGATCGCATACGCCTCCTGCGCGTCGCGGCGCTGCGCACGAAGCAGGTCAACGCGGTCGCGCAGCCAACCGTTTTCGTCGAGCTTCGACATCCGCACCCACCAGGAGCGCCACTCGTCCACGTCGTCTCCGTAGTTCTTGCGCGAGGCGGGCGCGAGGGCCTCGGTCACGTGCCGGACAATATCGGGAACCCCGCACTCGAGCAGCGTGATGAGTTGCTCGACGACGTGTCGGCGATGCACATGGTCGCCCAGCACGTCAACCGCCCCCACTCGGTCCCCCACCGCCGCCTGTGGATCCAGGGCGATCGCGACAAGCTGCTCGGCCACCGTCTCGTCGGGGAAGTGGGCCAGCGCCTCGCGCGCGCTGGATCGCAGCTCGGTGTCGGAATGTCCGAGCAGTTTGATCAACGGTGTGACAAAACGGCTGTCTTGCCATTGATCGGTCTGCGCGTCGCGGGCGCACGCGGCGATGACGTCGCAAACGATGACCTGCAAATCCGGACGGCTGCGTAGCGCGAGGAGCGCGGCCACGAGCGGCCTGCCTTGCTCCGTCGGATCGAGAAGGAGCGTGCGCGCATATCGGCGTCTCTCGATCGGTCTTGCGTCGAGCGCTAGCATTCCGTCCCACGACGGTTTCAGGTGTGCCGGGATGTCTGTAGGGAGATCTTCGACCGGCGACGCGGGCATGGTCGCGGAGTCGCCCGTCTTCGATGATTGCCCGACGACCGGCGCGACAAACAGGAGCGAACACACGGCCGCCCGGAGACAGCGATTCCACCGCCGTCGGTTGTCAGCCGGTCGAATAGCGTGCGACATGGGCTTCCACACCGTGTTTACCGCGGCGATGGGCCGGCCCGCTTGCGGGTGATGGTGCCACACCCACAATTTGGACTTCTTCAACAGCCGGCTATCCACGGTACTTCGATCGGAGCGATGGAGGCGCTGCGGCATATGCATCGGTTTGGAGGAACGATTGTACAATTCCCGATCCGGTCTCATCGCCGGATTCAACATATCGGACCGTATTTGTACATGACCGCGAACCGCGCGGCAACGATTCAAATGATGGATCATCTTGATGCAAGGTGTACAATCTCGGGCATGACCGTCGCCAGAACCCGAACGAAGATCGTGGCCACGCTCGGACCCGCCGGCAATACGCAGCCCATTCTCGAGCGCTTCATCGACGCGGGCGTCGACGTCTTTCGTCTAAATATGTCGCACGGCACGCAGGCGGAGCACACAAAGACGCTGGCGGCGGCCCGCGCGGCGGCCCAAACCAAGAAAGAGCACATCGCGGTTATCGCGGACCTTTGCGGCCCCAAGATTCGCATTGGCACGATCGACGAGCGCAACGACCGGATCGACGTCGGCGACACGTGCCTGATCGTGCGCCGCGAGATCGACGGCGATGCCACGCGGTTTTGCACCAACTACCCGGAGGTCGTTACGGACGTTCAAATCGGGCAAAGGGTATTGATCGACGACGGGTCCATCCGGCTGCTCGTCTCCGAAAAGACGGACGAGCACCTCGTCTGCACGTGCATGACCGGCGGCCGATTGGCGACAAGGAAAGGCGTCAACCTGCCGGAATCCGATCTGTCGCTGCCCTCCCTTACCGACAAGGATCGTAGCGACATCACGTGGGCCATCGAGCACGAAGTCGACTTTGTCGCGGTGTCGTTCGTGCGCCGCCCCTATGACATCGACCAGGTCCGCGCCCTGCTTGACGATGGCGGAAGCGACATCCCCATTATCGCGAAAATCGAAACGCCCCAAGCCGTCGCCGCGATCGACGCGATCATCGACACGTCGAACGGGATCCTGGTCGCCCGCGGCGATCTGGGCGTCGAGATGGACGTATCGAGGATTCCACTGCTTCAAAAGGACATCGTGCGACGGTGCGGCAGGGTCGGCAAGCCCGTCATCGTCGCCACCCAAATGCTCCACAGCATGGTCGAGAGTCCGATGCCCACGCGCGCCGAAGTCAGCGACGTCGCCAACGCCGTGCTCGACGGAACGGACGCCGTGATGCTGTCGGCCGAGTCCGCCGTCGGCAGGTTTCCGATTGAAGCGATCGCCATGATGAACCGCATCGCCGACGACGCCTACGAATACGAAGCGGGGCTGATGCGGCGCCCCCGCACGCTGCTCAGCGAGACCATAAGGGTGGGAGAGGCGGTCGATCCCACGAGATCCTCGGTCGCCCGCATTGCCGCGCTCGCCGCGCAAGATCTCGACGCGCGCCTCCTGGCCGTTTGGTGTCGCAGCGGCACGACCGCCCGTTGGATCAGCAAGTATCGGATCGACGCACCGATCGTCGGGCTTTCAGGTCGCGAAGCCACCTGCCGGCGACTCGTACTCAGTTACGGAATCGAGGCGATGTTGGTGAGCGAAGGCAACATGCACGGTGACGCACCGTGGCGCGACGTCGAGACGCTGCTCGTGAGGCGGTTCGATCTCGAGCCCGGCGACATCATCATCGTCGTCGGCGACCCCGAGGGCACCGGCCGGGAGGCGACGCTCAGGATCGAGCCTGTCAGCGGCACATGACGGCTCGTGCGGGCTTCCCGCAACTTGGCTGGACCGGATGGGTACGTTCGTCTGAATCGGGTCCACGAACCGCCCCGCCTTTCAATTCTCGTCCGAATGCGAGTGCGGTCTCGATATCGATTCGGATCAGGCGATGGAGGCCTGCGTGGGCGCAGGAATGGACAGGCGAAAATGGGCGCCACCGAGCGTGTCGTCGCTGCCTGAAATGAGTTCCAGCTTTCCGCCCAGCAGCTTCGCCCAGTCGCGAGCGAGTGCAAGCCCCAGGCCGATGCCGCCCATCGCCGACGACTCCGCCTTTCGGCCGCGCCTAAACGGCTTGAAGAGGGATCGTGCGTCGCGCCGATCGACCCCGGTGCCCGAATCGACAACATCCAGGTTCATCCGTCCCTTTGACCACCCCAGGTCGAGGACGACCTTCGGGTGTTTCGATTCCCGTGCGTGACGGCATGCGTTGTTGATGACCACGCCCATGATCTGTCGGACGACGTCGACGTCCGTGAGAATCGCTTGGTCCTCGGGGATCCCGTTGCGTATGACCGGCTCGACCTTGGTTTGATGACACCGCTCCTTTAGCGCGCCGCCGATCAACTCGCCGAGCGCGCCGATCCGGGTCTTGACGGGATTGAGGCGGACACGGTGGTTCTCCAGTCGAGCGTACTCGAGTACGTTTTCGACCAGAGTGGACAGTCGCTGCGACTCGGTGTTGAGCGTGTCGAGGTAATGCTGTCGTGATTCACCCGGGACCAAGCCCGCCGCCAGCATGTCCGAATACAATCGAAACGTCGTCAGCGGCGTGCGGAGTTCATGGGTCACGGCGTATGCGAACTGGATGCGCCGGTTGGTCAGCGCGATGAGGTTGCGGACGCCGATCCCGGCGCCGACGAGGATTACCAGGGCGGCCGCCCAGGTGGCGAGGATCGTCCCGCGGACGTCGTTCCACGCGGCGGCGTAGGACGCCTCGTCAGTCGTATCCGGGACCACAAGTCGCGCGGGCAGTGAGGGACTAACGAGTATTCCTTCCTTGTCGTCAATTCGTTCGCCCGCGACGACCGGCACTAGATCGGCCTCCGGAAACAGGTCGCGAATTTCGTAGAGCATCCGTGACTTGAGTTTGGGCCAGTTTATTAGCAATCCCTGGTAGTAATGCGCGTCATCGCCGAATGCGTCGCGGACCAAGGCGAGGTTCTTGCCGCCGCTTTTCGGCAAGTCGATCCAGAGCGGCGTCATTGGTGGTGGCACTTCCACTGGAGGCAAAAGGGCCTCCTCGCCGGCTCCGGACCTGGGCCTCGCAAGCCGCTGCGGCGCGTCTGGGAGGGTGTCCAACGGATCGCATTGCGTCGTCGGCAGGCTTTGCATTTGATTATCAATGTACATTTGGCCTCGACGGCGTAGATCCTCCTGAAGGTCAACTCCCACGATCCGATCGGAACCCTTGCCGCCGGGAGTGGGCGATATCGGTTTCGGCGCGGCCGACGGGTTTTCGTTGACCGGGTCTCGAACCTCGAGACCCACTCGATTTCGCGCTTGCGCTTGCGCCAACAGTTTGCCCAACTGAGGGACCGTCAATGCCCGGCTGATCTCATCGAGTTTCTTCTCGATTCGCACCTGATTGTCGAGGTCCAGAAGCGCGGCGACTCCGGCTTGGTAGGGCTCCGGATCGTCCAAGAGCTGAGGAGAGGTCCAGCGCCAATCGGGTCCGACCTGAAAATGCAATTCGATCCACTCGTCTTGACGCGGTATCAGAAGCTCGGACCGGACGTAGCGACGATCGGTCGTGGACTGTACGTCGCCGGAAGAGTAGGTGTCCTTAAGGACGAAGGACTGGTATTCCCGGAACTCACGACCGCTCTCCCGGAAGATCATCGGGGCAATCAACCGATCGAGTCGGGAACGGGCGTCGATGAGACGACTGCCCATTTGCTCGTTCATCGTGACTTCGAGGCGGACCTTGGCCAGTTTGAGCTGCGACGCCGTCGCCCAGCTCATGCCGCCGATCACGACCGCCGTCATGAGCACGAAGCCCATGACCGCGTATCGCGTGCTTCGTGATGCGCCGCTCACTCGATCGACTCCGTTTCCGCCAGTTGCTCGCCGGCGGGCGCGTCCATCTCGAGCGCAACGTCGGGACCGAGCATATAGCCCTTGCCGCGAACCGTGGCGATCCACTCGGTCCCCGCGCCGGGTGACGCCGCCGCCAGCTTGCTTCTCAGCCGGGTGATATGCATGTCGATGGCACGGGTTTCGATGTTGCCGTCACGAAAGCCCCATACGGACGAAAGCAATTCCTCGCGCGAGATCGCCCGTCCCGCATGCGCCGCGAGTCGCTGAAGGATGCTCGCCTCCATCTCCGAAAGCGCTACCCGACTGCCGTCGTTGGAGAGAATCTCTCGTCGGGCGCAGTCCACGACTGTCTCCCGCAAGAGTATCCGAACGACCGGTTGTGGGCGCTCGGGGCTGCGGCGGAGGACCGCATCGACCCTCGCCAGCAACTCGAGCGCGGAAAAGGGCTTGACGACGTAGTCATCCGCCCCGCCGCGCAATCCGCGCACACGGTCGTCCTCGGTCCCGCGCGCGGAGAGGATGATCACCGGCAGCGAGGAATGCGTTTGTTGAAGGCGCGCCAACACCTCGAACCCATCCATTACCGGCAACATGAGATCCAGGAGCACGAGATCCACACCGGCGCGCCGGGCCTCGTCGAGCCCCGCCTTTCCGTCGGCGGCTTCCACGGGGTCGTAGCCGGCCATCGTTAGGGCGTCGACGATACCCCGGCGAATGGCGTCCTCGTCCTCGATGACAACAATGCGTCGTTTCATGGTCGCAGCTCAGTCGGGGGCTACTGGTGCTATTCCATACTTCGAAGGACGGGCGCCGGGGGGCAATCGGCCCCTACTGCCTCGTCGGACATCGGATGCCGCGACCAATCAAGCTGCCCGGTACGTACCGGCACAGTTATCGTAAAGCGCGTCGCACCCCTCACGACCGGGTTCGCGTTGGCCTTGGGCGGCGTCCGTCGCCGGCCGGTCATCCCAAGTGCCACATTCCGCCTAAGAGGACGCCGCAACGCGCCCGGGCACGGTATTCTATCATGCGCATCGAACGAAGGCACGCCGGGACTTGACCGTCCGGGGCAAGTTAACAAACGGTTACACGGGTCGATCCTTCCGCGTTCGTCGTCGCTCGATTGAACCGTCATTTCGTCGATGCCGGCGGGTCCGATATCCGCACATTCCGCCGTAGGGCGAGCAGGAGCGTCGCCACAAGAATGCCGGACAGGTCCGCGATCCAGTCGCCCACGCTCGCGTGCCGGTGGACGAACCGCTGGAGCCACTCGTCAACGCCGGCATAACATGCATACGCGATCGCCCAGGTGATGTAGGTCCGTGCAGCCGGTCTTCGCCCGCGACCCCGGATCGCCCAATCTCCCAAAATGACCAGGACGAAATAGAGCAGAAAGTGAGCGAGCTTATCGCCATGGGGGATCACGCGCCCCGGATTCGGCACCTTGGGCACGTGCGTAAGCGCAAACGCCATCACCCAGTATCCCAACCAAAGCCACGTGGCCCGGCGGCGAAGGGTCGTCCATCGGTCCATCCGTGCCATAATATGTCACACGGCGTCCGCCACGCGATCGCGCGGCGTTACGTCGACGACCGAATCAGATCCGATTGTCGCCGCGGAGGGCGGCGACGCAGGGACGGCGGGCGACGACGCGGCCGCGCAAGGGGGCGATGCACCGGATACGTTCTCGGTCAGCGCGTCCGAGACCGCAGCGGCAATCGGCGCATCGACCGGGTCCGTCGCGACCGATTGCCGGTTCACTGTCACGCCCTCCGGGGAAAGCACCGCGCAGGGGGCAGTCGGGGCAACTGGGGCAGTCTCGGCGGCGGAGTCCGCCGACGCGGCATGGTCGGCGGGGGTCCGCCCCACGTCCGACTTGGGCGCAATGCCTGAACTCGCGGTGGCCGCACGATCGCGCGAATCGCGGCTCGGCGCTACGCTCGGTCCATTCGAGCGCGTCGGGTCCGGCGGCGCGGCCTCGACTTTTCCGCTGCGTGAATCGGTGTTCTCCGCGCTGCGGGCATCGACCGGCGGCGCAACCGCGGTGGGGTGAAACTCATCGGCAAACGCGGCATAGTCGAGTGCGCCGTTGCTGTCGGGAGCGTAGTCGAACACCGTTTGCCCGTAGCTCGTGGCCTCGGCGAGCTTGATGTTTCGGCGGATGTACGTCTTGTACAATATCGCGTCGGCCCATGGGGCGTCCGTCCCGCGGGCGACCTCGAGAAACCTGCACAGGTCGTCAACGACCTCCCCGCTGAGCTTGGTCGCGCTGTCGTGCATACACAGCACGACGCCCGCGACGGTAAGCCGTGGGTTGATGCGCTGCCGCACGAGCCGCACCGTGTCGAAGAGCTTGCCCAACCCCTGAAGGGCAAAGAAATGGGCCTGAAGCGGGATCAACACCTCGGTGGCCGCCGACAGCGCGTTGATCGTGAGCACGCCCAGCGACGGAGGACAGTCGATCAGGAGCACATCGTGGTCCCCTTCGACCTCATCCACGGCGTTGCGGAGGATCACCTCGCGGCCCACCTCCGTCGCCAACTCCGTCTCGGCCGCCGCCAGATCGATATGCGAGGGAACCAGCGCCAGGTTCTCACGAACTTTCACCGCTACGTCGTTAACGGCCTTGGAATCGGTCAGCAGCTCGTAGATGGTGGGTTGGTCGGTTTCGACCTCCGTGCCGAAGTGTAACGTCAAGTGGGCTTGGGGATCGAGGTCGATGAGCAGGACGCGCACGCCCTTGGCGGCGAGGGCCGCGCCGAGGTTTGCGGTCGTCGTGGTCTTGCCGACGCCGCCCTTCTGATTGATCACGGCGATTCGTCTCATCGGTCCTCCTTTACCGAAGACGGCGCCCTTGGTGCCGACGCCGCACGACCCCATCCGGCGATCATATGCATCCTGCCGCCGGCGCATCAGAAGCCCGCAGTGCGTGAACCATCGCCACCCGTGACACGCCACACACCCCCCCACGTCGAGGGGACGACCCGTGGCCTACGGAGGCAGCCCGCGGACTCTTGTCCGGTATCCGCCCTCGCGCGATCGTTCAACGCACAACGCCGAGTAGTATAGACCACGCAGCCATTGTGATCAAACGGTTTCCAGTGCTGACAAGTCGGTGGCGCTGGCGACGTCAGGTCTTGCGGGATCGCCGGGGTGCTCCTTGACAACATGCCATGGGCGGGGATACAACGGTCGCCGAGCGGGGCCGCCACCTTGCCGCGCGGCGGGCGTTGGCGACGTGCTCGATGCCCGTCTGCATGGTAGATTCGCGCCGGTGGGTCTGAAACCGCCTCGGTTCACGACGAGGTTGCCAGGAAAAGGCTGCCATGACGGCAAACAGCCCCACGCCATGGAGGGACGGGAACCCCCTGCGATGACCCCAAGAGGCGGATATGCCGGCTCGCTCAGTCCGGAGGCGTTCCTTTCGCTCGGTTCGATGGAGGGGATGTTTCCCGCGATCGTCGAGGCCGCCCCCGCGAAGGACGTGCCCTCCGAGCGGGTATGGCCCGGTTTCCTCGTCGCGGGGGGCATTGCCGCCGCTTCCTACCTGATTCATTATCTCCCGGTGGCCCCGTTTACCGTTTCGAGCGGCGCAGAATCGCGGAATCCGATCTCGGCCGCGATCATCGCGATCCTCGTCGGGCTGCTGGCACGCAATACGCTTACTCTTCCCGATTCCATCAAGGTCGGCTGCAAGCGGGCCATCAGGAAGGGCATTCCGCTCGCGATCGTCTGCACGGGCGCCGGGCTCAGTCTGCTCGACGTCGCCGGTGTCGGCGCGACGGCGCTCGTCATCATCGTCCTCTGCATGGCGCTCGCGATCGCGGGTGCGTACTACATCGGACGGCTGTTCGGACTCAGCCGGAATACGTCGCTCCTGCTCGGCGCCGGGACCGGAATCTGCGGCAACAGCGCGATCGTGGCCGTCGCGCCGCTCATCAACGCGAAGGACGACGACGTGGCGCTGTCCGTGGGCACCGTCAATCTGGTCGGGCTGGTCGCGATGCTCGCGTTGCCCGCGCTGGGCGGTTGGCTGGCCATGAGCGACGAAGGATTCGGCGTATGGTCGGGCACTTCGATCCACGCCGTGCCGCAGGTTGTCGCGGCCGGGTTCGCCTTCAGCCCCGACGCCGGCACCATTGCGACGCTCGTCAAGCTCGTTCGGGTCGCGCTTCTGGCACCGCTCGTCTTCGTCTTGGCCATGGTGGCCGCACGAAACAAGACAACAAGCCCGTCCAAAGGACCGATCGCCATTCACTACGCCCGTTTCGTACCCTGGTTCGTGTGGGGCTTCGCCGCGCTCGCGATCATCAATACGCTCGGGCTTATTCCGACGCTCAACTTCACACCGGCGAGCTTCCTGAGCACCTCCGCCGGGCCTGTGAGTCTCCCCATCGCCGACGTGCTGAAATTCGTCGGCAAGCTGCTGCTCACCTTTGCGATGGCCGCCATCGGTCTCGAAGTCGATATCCGTCAACTCGCCGGCGTCGGGGGTCGTGCCATTGCCGCGGGGATGGGCGCCGGCCTCGCGCTGGCGGCGGCCAGCCTGGCATTGGTCTGGATGCTGCTTTGACCGTTGGCGCGAAAGCCCAGATTCAATGGCCACGCGCGACGTTCCGTTGGCGACGCGCAATGACCCCGAAGCCGAACCATGTTCCGGTCCAGCCCCGGTGTAGCCCAGCCGCCCTCGGCTGGGGGGTGATGAGTATCCCGTGGTGCGCGAGCTGCGGGAAGACCCCACTGCGGGAAGATCCCCACCCGAGGGCGGGTGGGCTACATGCCGGCGGATTACTTGCGGCCGTTTACGTTTGTCGCGATGGAGATGGATCGTCGGTCCGCGTGAGGTTCTCCAAAAATCGCGTCATCGATGAATGCACCGGATGCTTCCTCACGGGACCAACTCGAAGGCGACGCGCTCGAACGGGCGGCCCTCCTCCGTAATGCTGAACTCATAGCGGTACCGTTTCGACTGTGCGATCCCAATCGGCAGGTAGTCGAAGCTGAAGGAACTGTCCGCCGGCAAACTCCCGGAGAGATAAAAGTCGGGCGTCCCCACCTTGCGTTGCGGAATGAGGTTAGCGAAGTTCGATCGCCTGAGCGGGATGCGATTGCCGGCGGCGTCATTAAGCTCGAAATGCTCCTCGATCCACTGGCTCCAGCGGACGAATCTGCCCGTCTGGGGATCGAGGCGTGGCGGATCGAGCCGGGTCATGCGGTAGGGGATCGCCACCTGTAACTCGACGGTGTCACCGCTGGGGTTTCCGCAGGCGAAGGCGATCAGATGCCCCGAGTCCTGAAAAGCCCATTCTCCTGTGGCATAAATGGCACCCATTGCAATCAAGAGGCCAATCACGGCCAGAGTTATCAGCCCTTTCATGTGATCCCTTTCGCTTACAGAGCCAGAGCATCGACAGGAACACTGACGACGGATGGCATCCACCCCGTAGCAGCCTGTTGAAGAACAGGATCTGTGTGGGACCGACTTTCCAGTCGGTCGTTTTCGGGCCACCAGCGGCGTTTGACCGACCTGACAAAGCCAGCTTGCTGGCAAAGTCGGTCCCACAGACTTCTTCAACAGGCTGGTAGGTTCCACACCGACAAAAGCTACTTGCGGTACTCTAGCGCACGTGCCGGGATCTGGCAAACCCTCTCACCATCGGCGATTCTGCGCCGGTTACACATCGCAATTTGACGATCCCGCATGAGCAAGGGTTAGCCTGGTCGATGACCCGACCTACGTATCCAGCGAGTATCCTTCGTAGCGCTGCCGGAAGTCCACCGTGGCATAGTCCGAAGCGAGGTCAAATTGGCGTAGCAGCGCGCGAGCCCGACGTCTTAGGAGCCAACGGCAAACCTGAAGGATCGGTGGGAGCTGGCCCCAGACAGCCATGTACCCACCTCGCCACGTGAAATGGTAACGTGCCTTCGCCGGGTCGAGCCGCAACCGGCCGCATTCGGCGTGCCAGCGGAACTCACTGACGACAGCTTCCCGAAACGCCGCAACTGCTTGATTTTTCGGTGGAAGAGGTTTTTTGGCAAGCCCGCCGCGCTGTAACACCAAAGATTGGTGAAGCCGATACAGCGTGGCAAGATCCGCCATGCGCGGAACGCGGTGGACCTGCTTGGAGCGACGCGTCGGCAGACCGCCCGGGGCGCTGGCGTTGCCGGTGTCCAGTTCGCCGCCGTCGGCGAAGTCAGTTGCGAAGTCGACGTTGTAGTTCAGGATAGGCGGCGCGGCCGTTCCGGTCACAGAAACGATAAACATCGCCGCCGCGGCGTCCATCGCCGCATGGTTGTCGAACAGCGCGATATAGCCGGTTGTATTGGGCGCTACCTCGCGGTTGATCACGAAGGCTGTCGGAGTGAACCCTAGCGCTTCGATGTCCGCCGCTACGTCGCCGAAGAACGCCCGCGCCTTCTCGGGCAGACGTGGATCGTCGTGGTCTACCGTCTCGAACACCGGCTCGGCGTCGAACCACATCTTGCGCAAAACGAGCACCGGCACGACGAGATAGAGGAAGAAAGCAAGTCCGCCGATCGTGAGGAGAAACGCGTTCACGCATTGATTCCCGCAACATGGCCACCCGAGTGGGCATCTGTTTGGATGCATTTTGCGCTGGAACCTGCGTCTCGGTCAAATGACGTGGTTATTCCCGTCGCTGTTTCGGCAAACGCCCCGACCGGACAGTTCCTCGGTGTTGGATCAAGAACTCTGCTGTGCCATCGCGCGGCGGCGCTTCGACGCGGCGCGTTCGGGGGCTTCCCGTGCACACATCCATAGGATGCGCACCGATAGCCCTATGAGCCGCAGCGTACTGCGGACCAATCCGGGCGCGTCCGGGCCGACGGACGCGTATCCCTTGTCGTTGGCCTTGACGGTCTCCCAGTTGTGAAACAACCGGCCCCAAGTGCTCTTCAGAACGCGCTCGACCCGGGGCTTTCCGCAAAACGGATACCAGAACGTGTCGTGATAAATGACGCTCGCAATATACGCCCACGGGGCCAGCCACGTCTTGAGCGACCACTCGATCGGCTTCTTGAGCCAACCCCAGTAGATGAGATGTTGCATGCGGGCGGCAAACGTCATCTTCTTGAACGGACCGACGAAACCCCAGTTTTCCCGCGCGACCTCTTCGTCCCCGACGATCTCGATCTCGGCCGGATCCCCACACCCGAGTCCTCGTTCGTGGGCGAGACGGATGAACTTCACCTCGGAGAGCGGGTCGAACCCCATCATTTTGGCGGCCGTCGCGTCGATCGCGACCTGATCGGCCGAAGCCAGGATCACGTTCTTGACGTAGGGAATCATGCATCGCGGCCCGGGTCCGTCGCCGGCAAACGTACCATCCATGACCGCGAAGATACCCGGGTGGATCTTCTGTTGGATCATTAGGAGATCGACGAGCGTCTCGTGAATCACCGGGTGGGTCCAATGGCGGTGCTCGTTGAGCAGCCCACCGAAGGCGTTTTTCATCGCGCCGGTCATGGTCGTGAAGACGTGTGTCTTCACCGTCGGGAGATGGATGATATTCTCGCCGACGAAACGTTTTGGGATGAAGAACCCCTTCGGGTATACGTCGCGGAGGCAGAGAAACTCGTCGACAAGATCGCCGACCGCTTCGCGAATGTCGATCCACTGCACACCCGGCTCGTATAAATGGATGTTGCGAAGCCCGTGGGCCTCGATGACGTTGACCTGCTTGTTTTCCCGCTCGCCGAGATAGGCGTCGATGACCACGGTTCGGTTGTGGCATCCGTGGATGAGCGCGGGGTCGTAGCCGTCCTGCTTCATCGCGCGTATGACGCCTTCGAGTTGCCATGGCGTCGTCGAACTGGCGGGGTAAAAAAAGTGCCAACTGATGTTGATTTTGAGCGCGGTGTCGACCTCCTTGGCGAGCGCGTCCTGGTATCCGGCCAGGTTCATGGCTCGATGGTAGTCCGCGAGCACCGTCTCAGGGGACGTTCGAACGACCGCTACTGTTGCCCGACTCATCGGTTCTCCCTCACTTGGCGACTGCGTGCGAGATCCATGCATCGTTCGCTTCGACGTGCGTGTCGACTGCGTGCCAAACCCGCCACTCGGTTCCTGCGACGCACATGCATCATCATCCCAACCACGGTTTCAGCCCCTCCGGTCCGAAAATCGCCGTCTGGTAGACGATCGTCATCGCGGCCACCGCCCACATCAGGATCGAGCTCAAAAGCGCCTTGTCCTTCAATATGATCTCGGTCGGGCCCGTGAACGCGCCCAATTCCGTCAGCATCGCGTAGCGGAACACACCGTACATCACCAGCGGCAAGGTGTAGAACAGATGCTCTTTTTGAAACCCGCCCGGTGCCCGCGAGGGATCCGAATCGAGCGTATAGAGCAGGAAAGTGATGATGGCGATGCCGGCCGATACGGTGATCAGGTGGTTGAGGAGGTCCGGGGTATATCGGACCAATATGTCGCGATGCTGACGGGCCTCGGCCGCATCCGGTATCATGGAGATCTCGCAGCGTCGCTTGCCGAATCCGAGAAACATGCACAACGTAAACATACACGCGACGAGCCATTCCGATGTCGCGACCTCCACGGCCGCCGATCCTCCCCAGGCCCGAAGCACGAACCCCGTCGCAATGATAATGACGTCGAGGATGATTCGCCGTTTGAGCGCGATCGAGTAGGCGAGCGTCATCACGAAGTAAGCCACGAGGATGAACGTCGTCTGCGAATTCAGGAGCCACGTCGAGATCGACAGCGCGCACACAACCAACGCCGAGGCGCACACGAGCGCCGCCGCCGGGCTGATGGCCCCCCTCGCGACGGGACGGAACCGCTTGGTCGGGTGCGAAAGGTCGGCCGCCCGATCCAACGTGTCGTTGATCGCATAGGCGGAACTGGCCAAGAGGCAGAACGCCGCGCACGCGACCGCCGCCCGGATGAACCCGTCGGCATCAAAAAGACGCATACCGGCCGCCGGACCGGCGAACACGACGACGTTTTTGACCCACTGCATCGGTCGCAGCAGGCTCACCCAGTCCGCGAGTCCGACGGACTGCTCCGACGAGATTGGCTTTGCGTGTTCCAAACGGCGTACCTACATCAACCACGCCGTTGCGTGGTGAGACCTCGTGATTCGTGCAATATGGCCGTTGCGGCCTGGAGACACTGCCTTGGGCGCCTGTTGAAAAAGTGCGAGTAGCGTCCGCCCCCCGCGGCGGACGTGGCTTTCGAGACCGCTATCGCCGTCCTACGGCCGCCACGGGGGGCGGCCGCTACTTTCTCGTCGGCGCGCGACTTCTTCAACGGGCTGTTAGGCGCCTGCGATCGGCCAGCCCTCGACCGCCGCGGTA
>JADFHG010000354.1 GCA_022567365.1 Planctomycetota bacterium
GGCGGGGTCGCGTGCGGTGCGGGCGCAAATACGACCCCAAACGGCTTCGCTCGGTGTTTCGATCTCATGGAGGAGGGGGTAATCGGGGATCTCACCATCGAGAGTGTACAGTTCGGGGTCAACCAGTTCGACGCGGACGATCCGATGCTGGAGATCCCGATCCAAATCAACATCTACGAGGTGGACGTATGCGGCAACCCCATCGTGTATGATCCGGAAACGCTCATCAGCAGTGACCAACTCATGATCTCGACGGACGACGTAGGCTCGTACATCGACGTGATGATGGCCAACCCGCCGACGATCGCCGTCGATAAGACGATCCTGATCGAAATCTGGGCACCCATGAACGGCACGGAGAAACCGCTAAATGCGTTCAGGCCGATGGCCAACACACATGGTCGATGCGGACCCAGCTATATCCGAGCGCCGGCCTGTGATCTCGTCGATTGGTTTAGCTGTAGCGCCATATGCTGGCCGTGGGACACCTGGATAACCGCCACGGGCACACAATCCGAACCAATGTGCGCGATCTATGGCGACATCACCTCGACCGAGGGCGTATGCATTCCGGACGGCAACGGGCTGACGAGCGATGTCACGTTCGACGACGTGCTGTGCGCGATTGACGGAATGACGTCGCCCAGCGACTGCCCGTGCGCCGACATCACTGGCGGCGCGGCCGATCCCTGCGGAGCGAGCGGCATGATCGATTTCGACGACGTGCTGGCGGTTCTGGATGCGTTCGCGGGCGAAGCCGCGTGTCCCGATTCATGTGGAACGTAAGAATCACCCGCGCTGACGATGAGACGTGCCGCGGCAGCCTGAACACGCCAAGAGACAAATCACACCCGTGCGATCGCGCGGAGTGCGCGACCTTCTGCCGGCGCATCGTGCCCGTTTGTGTGACATAGGTGAGCGAAGTGCAGGCATCTTTGATCGAACGGGCCTGGGCGATCAAGCCTCCGTTGCGGAAGTGCGGGTTCGGCTCCTGAAACGCGGCCCGTCGTAAACTCGGTGGGCGGCGGCGTTGACCACCATCGGGTGCGTTGGTACGGTCGGGCGATAAGCGGTTTCCATCTTACGAAGCCGGGTTCATTCCGCGCGGAGACTCGGCGTCCACCCAAGCGACGGACCATGAGACACACATCGAGCATGATCGGCCATCTCTCATCGTGGGGTTCCGTCCTCTTCCTGGTGTTGATGATGGCCGCAGCGTATGGGTGTGCTCGCTCGCAGACCGACCAACCCAAATCGTTCGGCGACGCGTGGCTGGAGCGCGATTCCGCGGCCACCAACATCGACGATCAGGCGTCAACGAAAGCGGCCAAATCGCCGCGCACATCGCCCCGGCCGACCGTCGGTAGCGACGATGTCTCCGAAATCCCGCTAGCGTTTGGATCGACCGGCGTTGGCGTCGAGCGCGAACCCATCGCGACGGTAGACGGTCGACCAATCCACCGTCGCCGAGTCGTCGACCTGCTCTTGCGCGCACACGGGGTAGGCGTGCTCGAGCAGTTGGTCGTGCTGGAGACGGCCGAGCGATTGGCGTGGTCGTTGGGATTCGACGTTTCCCAGTCGGACGTCGACGAGGAGTACGACCGTGCGCTGCGGCGGCTTGTGGACCCGGTTTCAGCGAACCCGGGGGGGGCCTTCGATCGCGCGGAGGCCGCTCGTTTGCTCGACGCGATCCTGTCGGAGCGGAACATCTCGATGGAGGAGTATCGTCTGGTGATTCGGCGCAACAGCTACCTGCGCAAGCTGGTCCACGCCGACGTCGTGATCACAGACGAGGACTTGGCGGAGGAGATGGCGCGCACATACGGTAAGCGTATCGTGGTGCGGCACATTCAATTGGCGTCGTCCGGTGCCGCGGCGCGGGTGCGGGCGCGACTCGCCGCCGGCGAGGGATTCGAAGCGCTCGCCCGCACGGAGAGTGTCAACACGACGACGGCGGCTCTCGGCGGATTGCTCGAGCCGTTTTCGCCCGCCCATTCGGAGGTTCCGCAGGCGCTTCGCGATGCGGCGTTCGCCCTAGCACCGGGCGAGGTGTCGCCGACAATACGTGTCGGACAATGGTATCATATCCTGACGCTCGAGCGGTCCATCGACCCAGTCGCGGTGGACCTCGGCGACGTCCGCGAGGAGCTTGTCGCGTCGCTGCGCGATCGGCGCGCCGAGCCCGCGATGCGGACATTGTTCGAGAAGCTACTGGAAGAGGCGAAGATCGAGATTCACGACCCTGTGTTGCGCGAGGCGTTTCATCAAAAGCACCCGAATCGCCGGCAATGAGCGGCAATCGAAACGTGTTCGAGTCGCGCACCGACACGACGCTCGAGAATGGACCTGACGGACGGAGCAAGGGAGCAAGGCAAGTGCCGGCAGGCCGTTGAAGAAGTGGTGGCTGCCCCCCACGGTGTCCGTCAAGTGGCTGGAGAGGCGTGGGCCAACTACGCCGCCATGGGATTCTTGGACGGGCTGCCGGTCGACGGTTGGCACAGTCGATCGACCAGCGATAGTATTACGTTCATCGCTCGCGGCGCGCTACGCGGTTGGACGTTGCGCGTTCGAACCGCTATCGATCGTGCAGCAGGCTGTTGACCAATGCGTGGTACAGACCATTAGGCTGCGCGGGCGAGCGGCAACGCGATAGCTGAGGAGGCAGACGTGAGTCGGTCAGATCGATACCCCTCGATACTGCTTTTCGGCGGCCCCGGGGCGGGCAAGGGCACGCAAGGCGCCGTCATCGGCCAGATGCCCAACCTCGTGCATCTGGCAATGGGCGACATTTTTCGCGCCATCGACAAGAAGTCGTCGTTGGGCGAGGAGTTTCAGTCCTATTCCGCGACGGGCCTCCTCGTACCTGACGAGCTGACCATTCGCGTGTTCAAACAGCACGTCAGCGACCTGATCGAACAGGGAACGATCGACCTGTGCTACCACACGCTGATTCTCGACGGTATCCCGCGAACGACGGCCCAGGTCGAGTTGCTCGAGGACGTGATCCACGTCCTGCGGCTCATTCATCTCGTGATCGATGACCGCGACGCGCTCATCGCGCGGCTTCGTGGGCGGGCGACGAAGGCGAATCGCGTCGACGATGCCGACGACGACGTGATCCGCAAACGCATCGAAGTCTACGAACGAGAAACGCACCCGGTCCTCGAAAAGTACCCCAAGAAGCTCATCGCCAAGGTCAACGCCGACCAGCCCCCGCTAGCCGTACTTCGCGACGTGGCCGATTGTCTTGTGCACGTCGTGTCGCCCAAGATTTGATGTCGCGCGGTGACACCCGCGGAGGCGCTCGACGCGAAGGGTAGGATCGGCCATCGACACTTCGACGAACCAATCCGGCGACGACAAGACCGGCCAGGCGATCGTGAGTCGCCTGCGGACCTTTGCATCCGAATTCGACGGCCGGTTCGAGCGGCTTCTTCGCCCGATCGCCGACGCCGCCCCGGAAATCGTCGAGGCCGTCAGGTATTCAGCGCTCGCGCCGGGCAAGCGTATCCGGCCGTTTCTCGTCGTACGATCATGCGAACTCGTCGGCGGAGATCGTGACCGCGCGTGGCACGTCGCCGCCGGTGTTGAATGCGTACACGCCTTCAGCCTGATTCACGACGACCTCCCGGCGATGGATGACGACGACCTCCGGCGAGGGCGCCCGACCAGCCACAAGAGATTCGGCGAAGCAACGGCCATCCTGGCGGGCGACGCGCTCGCGTTTCTGGGGATCGAGATGTTGCTTCGCCACGAACCGGACAAGGACCTCGCCGCGCGAATGGCCCTCGTGCTTGTCGAGTCCGCCGGGTGGGGCGGGATGATTGGCGGTCAATCCGCCGACATCAGTGGCCAATCGCGCCCGCCGGACCTGAAAACGACGGAGGCGATTCACGATCGTAAGACCGCCGCGCTGTTCGCAGCCGCGTGCAAGATGGGGGCGATGGTCGGCGCGGGATCCCGATTGGGCGACATCGAATCGCTGGCCCGCTTTGGGCGTTCGTTTGGACGGGCGTTTCAAATCGCGGATGATCTGTTGGACCTCACGGAAACGGCCGATAATCTCGGTAAGCGGACCGGCAAGGATGCGGTAGCCGGGAAGCAAACATACGCCGGTTGCGTCGGCGTCGACGAGGGTCGCCGGACGGCGCAACGGATGGTGGACGCGGCGATCGAAGAGCTGGCCGGTTTCGGCGACGCGGCGTCCGATTTGAGGGATCTTGTGCGGCACGTGGTTGATCGAGCTTATTGAAAACCGCGCCGATGACCCACGCCGTGCGATTCGCTAGAATGTTTCGTGTGCAAGCGACCGGCGTCGCAGCGGATGTGCAAACGACGGTTATCGACGCGACGGCACATGCGGGGAACTCCGCCGGATCTCGTGCGTAGTTAATGGCGAGGAAAGCGAATAGCGCGTCGGTAAGCCGGGTCCGCTTGCGGGCACCGGTGCCGCACCTGCAATTGGGATTGCTTCAAGGGGACTATCAAGCGGTTACATGTGCCTATGAAAGCGCCGACCGCCGGTTGAAAAAATCTGATCCGTATGTGTGA
>JADFHG010000355.1 GCA_022567365.1 Planctomycetota bacterium
GCGTACTCCTAGAAACGAGGCGCTACAGTAAACCATGGCCGCAACGGGGTCAGCGTCGGATAATTGAAACAGCTTGTCTGCAGACTGAAAGATCTTTGGGCCTGGAGACGACGTGACCGTCACCGCGCTGTCAGCCGCGAGGGCGACGGCCAGTTTGTTCATTACGCATGCTTCAGCGGTCATGATGCATCATCCGTAGTGCCAGGGTTTACTGTACCAGCGCACCCTGGTTCCGAAAAGTCCGCGCGGGCTGAAGCCCGCGGCTCGGGGAGCGCCGCTTCCTTACGGTCGCGGTTCGGAAGGACTTGACCACTTCCTTTTGGCACTCGATGGGCGTGGGCCAACCTCGTCATTTTGAATCTCGCACCGATCCCAATTCCCGCCGTTCCTAATCCCCCACGGCTTCGCGCAGCAATTCCGCCACGTCCAGCGTTTCGACTTCCTCCTTGTTCTTCGCGGCGAGCCCGTCGGTGAGCATCCGCATGCAAAACGGGCAGTTGCTGGCGACGGCGTCGGGGTTGGTTTCGAGCAATTGGTCGGCGCGGCGCTCGTTGATGCGTTCGTCGCCCGGTTCCTCCTCCTTGAACATCTGGGCGCCGCCCGCGCCGCAGCACATGCCGCGGTCGCGCGTCTCCTTCGGCTCGAGGATGGTCAGGCCGGGGATCGCCTCGAGCACCGCGCGCGGTGCGTCGTACTCGTTGTTGTGCCTGCCCAGGTAGCACGAGTCGTGATACGCCACCCGCTTGTCGATCGACTTGGTCGGGGTCAGCTTGCCCGACTTGACGAGTTCCGCGAGGAGTTGCGTGTGATGGACGACATCGTAGTGACCCCCGAAGTCGGGATACTCATTCGCGAGCGTGTTGAAGCAATGCGGACACGACGTCACGATCTTCTTCTTGTCGGCGCCGTATTTGCCCAGCGTCTCGACGTTCTGCTTTGCGAACGTCTGGAACAGATATTCGTTGCCCGCCCGCCTTGCCGGATCGCCCGTGCAGGTCTCCTCGTTTCCCAGGATCGCAAACTTCACGCCGGCCTTTTTCATCAGCTCGACCGTCGCACGTGTCACCCTCTTGGCACGCTCGTCGAAAGAGGGCATACACCCGGACCAGAAAATCACGTCGGCGTCGGGCATCTCGGCGAGTGTGGGGATGTCGAGCCCTTCGGCCCAGTTCGCCCGATCGTCGGCCGGATAGCTCCAGGGGTTTCCGGTCGTCTCGAGCCCCCGGAACGCAGTCTCAAGCTCACGGGGAAACTCGCCGCGCTCCTGAACGAGATAGCGCCGCATATCGACGATCTTATCGACGTAGCTGATGAACACGGGGCATTCCTGCTCGCACGCCCGGCACGTCGTACAGGCCCACAGCACTTCCGGATCGATCACGCCGTCGACGAGATCCTTGCGGTGTTCCGGCGGGTTGCCGTCGTCGCCGGTCTTTGAACTCGCGTCTTCGCCTTGACCGGTTGCGTCGCCATTGCCGCCGGCGCCCGCACGCGCTTTGTCTGCCACCAGCGCCGTTTCGTTCTTGTAGAGGAAGTTGCGCAGGTCGATCGTGAAATGTTTGGGCGAGAGCTTCTTGCCGGTGTTGGTTGCCGGGCAGAAGTCGCTGCATCGGCCGCACTCGGTGCAGGTATAGAAATCCAGGATTGACTTCCAACTAAACTGATCGATCCGTTTGATGCCGAGGGTTTCCTCGCGCTCGATCTTGCCCTCGATGTCGATCAGCGGCGCCAGGCGCCCCGGTGACTTCAGGTTTTGCGTGTAGATATTCGGGATGCCGGTGATGACGTGGAGGTGTTTCGAGTAGGGCAGCAGGTTCAGGAAGATAAGCACCAGCGCGGAGTGGGTCCAGAATCCGAGATGTCGCACGAACGTCACGCCGCCGTCCGGTAGCACGTTCACGCAGTATTGTGCGACGCTGCCGACAGGCTCCCAACCGTGAAACGCGAGCGCCGCGCCCTCCGCTCGTGTCATTTGTACCATCGATGCCCCGTCGTACACTACGTCGGCGACCATCATGGCGAGAATGATGAAAAGAATGACGAGCGCTTCGATGTTTTGGGTCAGGCGTTCGAGGCGGCGGACAAGTCGGAAGTACAGAAACACCAGCGTGCCGATGATCACGAGCACGGCGAAGACGTCCTTGGCCAGCCCGTAGACGCGACCGACGACGTGATCCGACCCGAGCCAGAACAGATCGAAGTCGCCATCGAAACCTCGCCCCCACAGGATCAGGGTGCGCGGCAGTAGGACCATGAACCCGGCGAAGATCATCATGTGGGCCGCGCCGGCCAACGGGTATCGGCGCATACGGAGCTGTTTGAGGCCGTCGTCGATCGTCACGCGGATGCGTTCGAAGCCCCGATCGGACCGATCCTCGGGCGCCCCGATCATCATCAGGTTCCAGCGCCGATACGCGGAGTACGCGAAGATCCCCCAGCCGGAGATGAGCAGCAACGCCATAAAGATCGGACTCATGGGATGATCGTTCCTTTCGTCACATGCGATGTGGCGATCTCGTGTAGTGATTCAAGCAGATGGCCTCAGATCCGAACCCCGACCGTGAGGGAGGGGCCTCGCCGGCATCGGTCACGCTGCTTCCTGACAGGCGCGGTTCGGATCAGGACACGCCTCCCCAATTCTGAACCACTACACTAAACGCTTCGTTGTCCGTTCAGGGATCCTCGTTGGCCGCGCGGGTCGATCGCGCGGCTGTGCGCCGGCAGCACCATTCACTTCAGTACGTCCGCGCGGGCTTCAAGCCCGCGGCTCAGGGGGCGTATGCGATGCCAACTAGTGGCATTCCATGGCGCCATCGGGTCAACCGGCGCTCTTGAGCGCTTTCACCTCAGCCGTGAGCAACGGCACCAGCTTGAACAGGTCGGCGACGCAACCGTACGTCGCGAGCTTGAAGATGGGCGCTTCCTTTTTCGTATTGATCGCCACGATGACCTTGCTGCCGCGCATCCCCGCGATGTGCTGGATGGCACCGTCGATCCCGCAGGCGATGTACAGAATCGGCGTCACGACCTTCCCGGTGAGACCGACTTGCCGCGTATGCGGTTGATACCCCGCGTCGCAAGCCGCCCGCGAAGCACCGACCGCGCCGTCCAGCGCCTCCGCGAGCTCATAGATGATCTTGAAGTTTTCCTCGCTCTTGAGTGATCGGCCGCCGGAAACGACGACGTCGGCCTCGGTGACGTCCTTGATGCCCGACGTTGTCGAGACCACCTCTTTGACGACCAGCCGCTTGTCGCCGTCTGTCAGCGAAACGGCGACCGCAACGACCTCGGCCGACGCACCGGTCTCGGGGTCGGTCGCGCCGTATACATTCGATCGGACGGTGACGACTTGCAGGCGATCTTTCGAGAGTCGAAACGTGCCCGAGAGCTTCCCGGCGTACAAAGTCGTTTTCACCACGACGTCTTCGCCGTCGAGGTCCACTTCGGTGCAATCGATGACCAGCGCCGCGCGTTTGCGGGCGGCGACGCGAGACGCGAGATCGCGCCCCATGAACGTCGTCGGCACGAGCAGCATCTTCGGATCGGCCGCGTCGATGACCGCGCACAGGGCCGTCGTGTAGGGCATTGCCCGATAGAGCCTCAGCTCAGGGTCGTCGACCGTATAGACCTTCTTCGCGCCGCGCCCGGCGACTTCGTCGGCAAGCCCGCCGACGGACTCGCCCACGAGGCACGCTTCGACGTGGCCGCCGATTTTTGCGGCCAGATCGCGAGCGAGGGCGACGAGCTGAAAGGACGCCGGCAGGATCCGACCTTCACGCTGTTCGATGAATACGAGTACGTTGTTGTTCATAAGTTATTCGTTGTTTGCCAATCGCGGTCTTCCGCGTGTCTACTTCCCTGCGATGCGGGTTTAGCAGCCTGTTGGGTCCGCGCGATCTCACGATTCCAAAAACGATCACGGGCGAGGATGACCTCGATGCTCGCAGTATGCCCGCGCGTGCGAGCCACCGCCAACTCACTTTTCGCCGGCCGCTCCCTCACGGTCGCGGTTCTGATCGATCACGCCGAGCGCCCTAACCACGCCGCCCGTGCCACACTTTTTCAACCGGTTGCTAAACGACCTTCGCTTCCTCGCGCAGCCGACGCACCAGCTCCTTCGCCATCGCCTCCGGCTCACCGTCGATAAAAGCGCATTCCGGCTTTGCCGCCGGCGGGGCGAGCGACTCGAAATGCGTGCCCGCGGACGACGCGTCCACGCCGGGGATGTCGGCCGACGTGACGACCGCGACCGGTTTCTTTTTCGCCTTCATCAGGTTCGGGAGCGACGGGTAGCGCGGCTCGACAAGCCCTTTTTCGATGGTCAGGATTGCCGGCAGGTCGCACTCGACCACTTCCTCGGCGCCTTCGATTCGGCGGCGCGCGGTAAAGCGTTTGCCGTCCTCGGCGACTTCGAGTGCCGTCGTCGCCCCGACGTGCGGCAGGTCGAGGAACTCCGCGAGGGCGGGTCCGACGGCTCCGCTGTCGAGGTCGATGTTGTTCTTGCCACAAAGAATCAGGTCGAACGGCTCGGCTTCCTT
>JADFHG010000356.1 GCA_022567365.1 Planctomycetota bacterium
AGGGGGGTATTTCGCCCGTGCGGGGCGTTGGACTAAACCGCTGGGCGGTAGGCTATGCGCCAGCCGTTTTGCAAGGTCACGCCGAACCAAGCAGCGACGTCCGTGCTGCTGGCGACATGCCGAACGCCTTCGCAAATTTCGACCAGGCCGCCTCCGCATCACGGGCGATGCGTTGAATGACCGGGTGGTCCTTGTCCTTATGACGCAAGCACCGAAGCCACAAGCTCCACTCGCAGCAGTACACCGCGAACACCGCCGTATCGCACGGGGCGAGCAACCCACGAGCGACCAGGTGCGGGGCGACGCGCCGCCATTCGTCGCGGGCTTCTGCGTCGCTGGCCGCGCACGCTGGCTCACACCCGAGGGCGGGTGTGCTACATTGCCGATGTAGCCCAGCCGCCCTCGGCTGGGGCTGGGGGCACACCCGCCCTCGGGTGGGGCTGTCGTGCGCCACGCGACTCTCCAAGCCCATCGTCGCGCTTGCGGCGGCGACGGCGAAACTGCTACAATGTCGGGGCGTTTTCAGACTCTCAATTGGCGGCCCGGCCAACCGGCCACCGGCCAGCCGGTCGGCTTGCCGGCGGGGCATGGCGTTCAGGTGTGTCGCTCGTATGGCCGTTGATCTGGGGTCACACCCGAGGGCGGGCGTGCTACATTGCCGATGTAGCCCAGCCGCCCTCGGCTGGGGCTGGGGGCATACCCGCCCCCGGCTGGGGCTGTCGTGCGCGATGGTAGGACGGATTGTTGGTGAGTCGATCGCCGCCTCGGCGTTTCGCCGTTCAGGTGGCGGGGGATTCACAAATGGAGAGAAAAATGGACCGCGTCATCACATTGCACGGGATCTTTTCCGGATTCGCCGGACTTGCCTGCGGGTTGATCCTCCCCGCCATCGCAACCGCGCAAATCGCGCCGAGGTACGAGCATGCCGGGTTTCCGGCGGAATGCACGATAGTCCTCCCTGAGGGCGCAACGGCCGGCACGTTTGCCACAAACATTTGGCCTGACGGCATCGTGCCCTATGTATTCAACGAGAACGTCACACCGGAGAATCAACAGAAAGCCATCGAAGCGATGGCCGAGATCGAGGCCGTCGCGGCCGTGGATTTCATTCCGCGAACCGACGAGGTCAACTACGTCATGATCCGGGACGATCCCTCCTCGAATGCGTCCAATCTCGGAATGATCGGGGGCGAGCAGACGATCTGGATCAGCGCGTGGAACGCCAAGTTCATCATCGTTCACGAACTGATGCATACGCTTGCCGTCTGGCATGAACAGCAGCGCAAGGACCGTGACGAGTACATCACCATCAATTGGGACAACATTTCGTGCTGCCTGAATAACTACACGATTCCCGCCAACTCGGAGCCGCACGGACCCTACGATTTCGCGTCGGTCATGCACTATCGGCGCACGAGCTTCAGCGAAAACGGCGATACGACCATCGACGTGCTTCATCCGTACAAGCGGGAATGGCAGCGCAAAATCGGCAGCCGTCAGGAGTTGAGCACCGGCGATAAGTGGGTCCTGTCCCACCTCTACGGCGGAACGCCGCCCCCCTCGTCGTTCGAACTTGCATCACCCGACCATGGCGCCGCGGTCGGTGCGGATTGGATGCCGACGTTTGAATGGACGCAGGCGGAGCAGGTGGAGACCTACCGCCTCATCGTCGACGACGACGGGGCATTCACGTCCCCGGAAATCGACGTGGTCCTCGGCGAGCCGTCATACGTGCACGACGAACTACTGCCGGCGAATCGGCTGTTTCACTGGACGGTGATCGCGACCAACGAATACGGCGACACGAACCCGTTTCCTTTCCGCTCGCGTATGTTGTACACGGACACGACGGTCCCCGAGATCCTACACGTGGACGCTTCGGCCGCGCCGGGGGGCTCGGGTAGCGACTGGGCCGGCGCGATGCGCAGCGTGTGCGACGCCGCTCTTTTCTCCGAGGCCGTCGAAGGCGGTATCACCGAGGTGCGCGTCGCCCAAGGGGAGTACAGACCCGACTACGGAACGGGCGACCGTACGATGAGCTTCCCGTTGGTCAACGGTGTGACGCTGCGCGGGGGCTTCGCCGGGATTGGGGAGCCCGATCCGGACGTGCGCGACCCCAGCGTGTACAAGTCCATCCTTACCGGCGACCTCGCGGGAGATGACGAGCCCGGTTTCGTCAACACCGATGAGAACAGCTACGCCGTCGTCTACGCCCCCGACTGCGACGAAACGGCGGTGATCGACGGGTTTCACATCACCGGCGGAAACGCGAACGGACCGACGGTCGGGTTCATCTTCGGCGGTGGGATCAATAACGACCAGGGGAGCCCGACGGTCCGCAACTGCGTCGTGCACGAGTGTTCGGCCTTCATCGCCGGCGGCGGGGTGGCCAATTTTTACCACGGCGATCCCGTATTCGAGGGGTGCCTGTTCAAGGGCAACCGCATCACTTTGGAAGGGGTCAACGGTATCGGCGGCGCGGTGGCGAACTTCCTCTTGACCACGGCGCGATTCACGAACTGCCGCTTCGAGGGCAACGAAGCCGGCCAGGGCGGTGGGGTGTTTGTTCTCGACGGCAATATGTTCTTCCATAATTGTGCGTTCACGGGGAACGAGGCCATCTGGGGCGGCGGAATTCGTAGTTTCGACACGAGCATGTGGCTCAGCAACTGCACCCTCGCGTCGAACGACGCGACGATCGGCGGGGCGATCAACGGCGCCCTGACGAGCCATGCGATCGTGGCGAACTCGATCATCTGGGACAACGATTCGTCCGTCTCGGGGCTCTCCATCGTCTCCTACAGCAACATCCAAGGCGGCGAGACGGGCGAGGGCAACATCGACGTGGACCCCAACTTCGTGGACCCGGCCGGCGGCGACCTCCGTCTGGCGCCCGGATCACCGTGCATCGACGCCGCCGATAATGCCGAAGTGCCGGAGGGACTCGCGGCCGACATCGACGGGGCGGCGCGGTTCGTGGACGACGCGGACACGGTGGACACCGGCAAACCCGACTGCGTTCACGCTTTGGCGGACATGGGGGCGCACGAATTCCAAACCGGCTTCGCGGGGATGTCGGTCGTGTGCAGCAGCCCAACCGATGGCGCGATCGACGCACGCCAACCGAGCGAACCCGACGGTACCGCCGCCGACGGGTGGGACTCCATCGAATTGACCTTCGACGCCGACGCGAGCGGCGTGGCCGCGGCTGACTTCGAGTTGACACTCGACCCACCGGGCGAAACGCCGCAAATCGTCGACGTGATCGCCGACGGCACCGTCGTCACGCTGCAACTCGCCGCATTGATACCGCTCGAATCGTGGACAACCGTCATGCACCTCCCGAGCGGGATGAGCATCCGATTCGGCTATCTTCCGGCTGACGCGAACAACGATGGAACAAGCAATGCGAACGACGTGCTCTTCCTGATCGACGCCCTCAACGGTGCCGTCGATCCGCCGCCGGCGATGCATCAAACGGACACCGATCGCAGCGGCGCCGCCAATGCCAACGACGTTTTGCGGGTGATCGACTTGCTGAATGGGGCCGGCGAATACGACGTGTGGAACGGCGCGACTCTGCCGGACTGATCGTCATGGTGCGCGCCGTATCGGATCAAGCTCGGCTAATCTCCGCATTGTCCCTCGCGCAGGGGAGACGGGTTGGTCCACACCCGAGGGCGGGTGTGCCACATTGCCGATGTAGCCCAGCCGCCCTCGGCTGGGGCGACGCGCAAGGCGACGCCGAAGGGACCATTGAATCCTGCTGTCCGTTTTGATACGTTGGTTATCGCGTTTTCAGTTAGGCTATTGCCCAGCCAAACGGCACGGTAGGTCCGAGCCAAGGGAGGGGCGAGCGGAGGGGGATGTATCATGTCCAAAGTATCACTGGGGTTCGTGTTTGCGATTATGGTCGCGTTTTGCTCAGGGGCGGAGGCGTTTGCAGAGGTTGGGGGATGTCCTCCCAGCGACAACGACTGTTGTGTTGCATCGCCGGACGACTCGCCCGGGTGCGTCGATGTGGCATGTTGCGAGGCGATTTGCGCGGGTGACGGATTCTGCTGCGACGTCATCTGGGATTTCGTCTGTGCCGACGAGGCCGTCGCAAACAGCGATGCGGGTGGTCCCTGTGTCTGCGGCCCGGGAGATCCGGGTAGCTGCTTCGAACCGAATCAGACCCCCGGCTGCAACGATCCGGTTTGCGAGGAGTGCGTCTGCGCCCTCGATCCGTTCTGCTGCGATATCGCGTACGATGAGGACTGTGTCTTCATCGCCGAAACGGATTGCGCGGAGGAATGTGGGGCTGTGGGAGCGATCCCGACCGTCTCCGAATGGGGCATGATGGCGCTTGCAACGCTGCTGCTGGCGGCTGGAATGAGAGAGGCGATCCGGAGACCGCGCCAGGCGTCGGCGTCGTAGGATTTCCGTGATGGGTTTGAAAACGTAGCCACCGGCGCCACGTCGATCCGCAAGGGCGTCATTCGTTGATGCGCAATGTCGGGTACCGTGAATGGTGGCGGCCTGC
>JADFHG010000357.1 GCA_022567365.1 Planctomycetota bacterium
TTTCGGCCTTACCGACGTTTTGCACGGGGCCTCGCGCCAAGACGGGTGATTTCGGATTATCATGCGAGTTTGTGCATGCCCAAAGCTAGCGCGGTGGAGTTGTTGCAGTTGGACGATCGAGAACAACCCGAAGACGCGGAACAACCGTTCGCGCGATCGAGCGATCCGGAGATACCGTTCGCCGATCAGGTTCCCATGGCGCGGCCGATCCAAGCGGCGGTCGTCTATTCCGCGACGACGGATGCGCCCCGCGTCGGCGGTTCGTGGGTGCGGACTGACGAGTTTCTGCTCACAGGTGCGTCCCGGCAGTCGGTATGCATCGACATCGGCCTAGCCATCATACTACTGATCGTGATTCAGGCCGCCGCCATCGGGATTCTGTGGCTCGCTCTGGGCGAATCCGCCTTCCTACGCCCGGATGCCGCCATCGAAGCGGGAGACGAGGCAACGGCGACTCCCCGGGGATCACTCATCCCGATGCTCGCGCTTCAAGCCGTCAGCGCAATCGTCGTCGTTGCAGCCATCCTCCGCTACCGGAGGCAAACGCCTGCGTCGGTAGGAGTGGCATGGGCATCGCTGCCTCTGAATGGACTCATCGGGATCGGCGCGATGGCCGTCTGTTATGCATTGATCTTTCCGACGATGTTCGGCCTGTTCGCGGTGTTCCCCGGGATGCGGGAACAAATGGACGAGAACGCCGTCCGCCTGATGGCGCTCATTCCCTATATGGCCCCTTGGAAGTTCGCGATCATCGCGACGCTCGTCGGCACGTGGGAGGAGCTGATGTTCCGCGGCTTTCTGATGACGCGGTTGCGTCGCGGTACGGGCAGTTGGATTGTGGCCGTGCTCATCAGCACGATGGTGTTCACGGCACTGCACGCGTCTGAACAGACGCTGCCCGCGTTGATCATGATCTCAATTCTCTCAATTGTCATGAGCTTGGTGACGATCTGGCGGCGATCGATCATACCGGCAATTGTCGGCCATGCCCTTTTCGACTTCACGCAGTTCATCGGTTTGTACATGTACTCCCCCACGGAAGCATGGATGTAGCACCCAACACCCCCGAACCGCACCCAAATATCCGCCCGGCCAAACCGGAAGACTACGACCGGATCGCCGAGCTTTGGCGCGCTGCCGGTCTTCGCGTGTCTGCCGAGGGGCGCGAAAGCGCGGCCGCGTTCCGGGCACAGCTCGCCCATTTCCCGGACATGTACCTCGTCGCGACGATGGGTCCGGCCAACCGGCTCGCCGGCGCCATCATCGGCGTGGTCCTCGGTTCGCACGATCATCGCAAGGGTTGGATCAACCGGCTAGCCGTGCATCCGGACCATCGGCGCAAGGGCGTCGCGGCGGCCCTCGTATCCGCTTGTGACGCCGCGATCCGCGCACATGGGATTCGAATCGTCAGCATGCTGATCGACGTCGGCAACCCCGCCTCGCTCGCGCTGTTCGAGAAACTCGGCTACGTGGCCGACGTGCCCGTCCATTACCTCCGCAAACGATCGGACCCGGAGGCTTGACGTCGAATCGACATGGCGGAAACTACGACCGCCGGCCGTCCGTTGAAGAAGTGGTGCTTTGCCGAGAACGTAGCGGCCGCCCCCTTCGGCGGCCGTAGGATGGCGATAGGGGATTCAGGAGCCACGTCTCCCACGGGGAGCAGACGCTATTGCGGACTTCTTCAACCTGGTACGAGCCACCCGGCGGCGGCGGGTAGGGGAAACGCAGAATGAACAGGAGATCTGAAGGATGATTCGCGCGGTATCTTTCGTATCATTCACGTGCCTTCTGTTGTTGAACGCCTGCGCCCCACCGGCATCGTCGGTCTTGGACGAATCGGCGTTTCGCATCGTGACCAAGTCCGCTTTCGACCCGGACCCGAACGTTGGCGGTTGGCCCGGCCTGGCCCTTTTTGACTATGACAACGACGGCGACATCGACGTGTTCATCACGTCGCGATTCCCCAACATGCTATATCAGAATGACGGCAGCGGGAACTTCACCGACGTGGCGAACGAGGCGGGCGTGCGGTTTTCGCAGGACGGCGGCGTGTGCGTCGGGGTGGGCGATTTCGACAACGACGGCTGGCTCGACATGGTCATCGGCAGGCAGATCGACCAAGCCGGTCTCGAGGGGCGCCAGTCGCTACGGTTCCTACGCAATCTCGGACCGGACGACGACGGCACCGTTCGCTTCGCGGATGCCACCGAGCAAACGGGGCTCGCAAGTGTCGACTTCGGGGCGAGCATCGGCGTGGGCGATTTCGACAACGACGGTCTGCTCGATCTCTACATTGGTCGCTACGACTTTCGCGACTTGTTGTTCGAGCTGGAGACGTATCTCCCCGACACACCCAATGTCTTGCTTAGAAACACGGGCATCGTCGAGGGCGGCGTGCCGCTCTTCGAAGACGTAACCGAGTCCGCCGGCGTCGCGGGCACGCGCGTCCCCGGCCTTGCTCCAGACAACGAAGACATGCTCAATCGAATGCCCACGTTCGCGACCTACATCACCGACGTCAACAACGACGGTTTCCAAGACATCTTCGCGCTGCAGGAGATTCCCGGCGGTGTGGATCTGTTCATCAACAATGGGGATATGACGTTTACATCCGTTCAGACGGACCTCTTGAATAAACATGGCGGTTGGATGGGGATCGCATCGTCCGACTATGACCGAGACGGCGATCTCGACTACTTCCTCACCAACGTCGGATCGGACGCCCGCGGCGATCCCATCTCGACGAACCACCTCACCAGCGCTTGGCGTCGTGACAGTGGAACACCTTTCCATAGACTGCTCGCGAACGATCGGACCGGCACGCTGACCGACGTCGCCGCCGACACACCGGTGGCGAAGAGCGCGCTGCCGCCGGACAACGCCCTCGGAGGGAAGGGTTTGCAGGGATTCGAGTTCGGATTCGGTGCGGCCTTTTTCGATATCCAAAACGACGGCTGGCCTGATTTGACCTGGACGGGGGATCTGACCTCGGGGAGCGACATCACCGGCCCGTTTCGTCCCGACTTTCACGGTGTTTCGCGGCTTCTTTCCAATGACGGCGACCGGTCGTTCACCGACGTGACCGGTTCGCGCGGGTTTTTCCTCTGGAGCAGAAGCCTGCCGTTGGAGTTCGGTCACAGTCGAGAGGGGCGGGCCCTGGGTGCGATCGACCTCAATGGCGATGGATTCGCCGATATATGTCGGACGATTTTCGGCACATCGGATGGATTCCAGTGTCTGATGAATCCCGCGAATGCCGAGGGAAACTGGATTACGATTCGTCTCGAAGGGACGATCAGCAACCGTTTCGGGATCGGCGCCCGCGTCGAAGCCGTCGTGGGAGAAGACGTCTTCGTTGGGGAAGTCGTCACCACGACCAGCGCCTTCACCGCCGTCCATCCACAAGTACATTTCGGCCTGGGCGGGATCGACACCCTGGATTCGCTGACGGTGCGTTGGCCTTCCGGTACGGTCACCGAGGAGACCGAGGTCGCGGTGAATCGGATTCTCACAATCGGTGAGGAGTAGATCTGAATAGGGCATCCCGTGAATGTACCGCCAAAAGCTCGAACAAGGGCCAAGGCGGCCCTGGAACACATTGACGCATTCGAACAGGGCCGCTTCAGCATTCGTGTGACGGCTACGGCGCTACTGGCGGTGTTCGAAGCGGATTCCGTCCTGCGCGGTTATCTTCATGACAATTGGCTCGACCTCGAGGCGCTGATGTCCGAGGATTCCGAATTGCTCGATCGACGGCACGGCGTGGATTCCACGATTGATGAACATATAGCGGACATCAAACGCGAGCTCTTGGAAGTACTTGCCGGGACCATGCACAACAATCTACCGCGCAGGCCCTGGCAGTTCCCGGTGGCCGTTCATCGGTGGTCGGCATATTGCCAATAGCGCGAAGACACCTCGACCACCGTGATGTCCTCACGTGGAGTCGATACGCTCCCCCCGTTCGCGGACCACTCGGCGAGCAGCCGATGATAGGCTTCCCGGCTCTCCGGTGAGTCGTAAACGCCAAGGTATTGGCGTTCGCCGTCCAGTCCCACGAACGCTTGGTCTCGTGATCGTGTTCGCCTGTGGCGACGGTACTTCGACGTGTGAGTCTTCGATTTGCGCGTCATCGATACGGCCTCCCAAGTGGGAAACGTGACAATTGTCACGTTTCTGACCTCGGTTTACAGCCGCACCGCCGCGATGGCGGGTATCCGTAAGTCACGGATTCAGCGATATTTACGTCGACTGGAGCCAGAGGGACTCGAACCCTCGACCTTCTGCATGCCATGCAGACGCGCTCCCAACTGCGCCATGGCCCCATCGCCCGCATTGTAGTCAAACCCCTCCCTGCGACAATAGCGGGTGAATGCGCCGTTGCAAGCAGCCGTTCGCGGGCGACTCGGGCCCGGCGGTCGGCGTCGAACCGTCCCGCGGTCGTCGATGGTCGAAGTCGAGATTCGCCGAAGCTGCCTGCTGGAAAAGGCGTAATCGACGGGGTGGCCCCGGGAGGCCCAAGCGG
>JADFHG010000358.1 GCA_022567365.1 Planctomycetota bacterium
CCCATCGGGACTACGCCTCGAATCACCCGTGACAAGGCACTAGTGCATCGTCAACCTTGAACCTGCGCGTTTCACGGCCAGCTCTTTCCGAACCGTGACCGTGAGGGAGCGGTGTTTGCACGGGTCGCTCTGCTCGCGCTCGATCCGGTCAACCCACAGAACGACGTGTGGCCACACACTAGCGTGCCGCCATCTTGAAGTTGCGGGCTGCTCGGCTCGGCTATGACTAACATCGGGGATGGTATCAGGGCGAGGCTCCCGCGGAGCTTAGGCGCCTGCCCAGCCGGTTTGCCTCCGCCGATCCGCAAACCGTCAACCGTCGGAACCGCCGAGAATCCGGTGTACGTGGAGCGTGTGAGCGGTCTGCCGGCGACAAGAAAAAAATGCCGCATTCTCATTTTTTTCCTTGACCTTAAAGCAGGCTTGAAGGTGTAGAATAGGGTGCAGTGACAACAGATGGACGAACCAACGGCTTGATGACGATCGGCGAGGCGGCCCGTGCGGCCGGCGTGGCTGCGCCCACGCTGCGCTATTACGAGGAGCGAGGGATCCTCGCGCCGACGAGCCGAAACCACGCAGGCTATCGTCTTTACGATGAGCGGGCTGTCGATCAGTTGCGGTTCATCCGTTCCGCCCAAGCCGTGGGCTTCACTTTGGACGATGTGCAAACACTGTGCAGTCTGAGCGAGGATGGTTCGCAATCCTGCCAGAGCGAGGTGCAAGAGCTGCTCGAGCACCGGTTGGATGATGTCAGGACAAAAATGAGAGAGTTGAGGCGCGTCGAGACCGGACTGCGGCGCGCCTTGGATCGCTGCCGCGGCTCGGAAGGCGGGTGCGCGGTGTTGCAGGAACTAAGGCGTCCCACAAAAACCAGGAGACAGAAGATATGAAAAGAGCATGGAACCGTCCCGTCGCGGTGCTTGCCGTAGTCGTAGTGGCCTCGCTTGGAGCGGTCGTATTCGCCGTGACCAACACGGATCGCGCGGATTGCCCGGGCAAGATCGTCTGCCCACTGACGGGCGAGTTGATCTGCCGCGACAAATGCCCGACCGTAGACCCCAACCGCGCGGACTGCCCGGGCCAAATCGTCTGTCCGTTGACGGGGAAACTCGTCTGCAAGGACCGGTGTCCACTCGGCAATCCCAGCGCAAACACCGAGAAGACGGACGCCAAGCCGTCGTGCTGTCGAAAAGGCGCGTAACCGGCGGCGATTCGTATTCTTGTCCTGATGGGGCGAGGCTCGGCGCCAACGCCAACACCCTCACACCGCCTGTTGAGCCGGAGTCGTTGCCGCTTGAACGGGCGCGGTGAAGAGGTTCCTGTACTTAAACAGCAGGATGATCGAGATCACGATGGCGGCGAGGTACAAGAGCCCATTGCCGCAGCTTGAAATGACCAAAACCATTATGAGTGCCCGCGGCGGGAACACGGGGGCGGTCAGATTGATGGGTGGCACGGCGCCGGTCGTGCTGCTCGGGCCAATGGTTGCGACGGTCGCGGGCGCGACGGTGGCGCCCGGTGGGTTCGCGTTCGGCGGAACCGTTGGCGAGGTCGCGGACGCCGCGTTGGCGTTGGTGTTCGAGTCGGTTGATGTCAGCGGTGTGCTTGGCGATTGAGTGAATGGCGTGGCCGACGCCATTTGTTGCGCGGCCATCATTTGAGTCCTTACCCGATACCCTATGATCGTCGAAAGCGTGCCCGCCAGGCCTCCCAGGCCACAGGTCGCGACGCACAGCCAAATGAGTACGGTCGTGAGTCGGGACAACCCCGGGCGTCGCACGCGGCGGGCGTGGGTTCGCAAACACGCGGCCACGCAGGCGCAGCCGGCAAAGAGACCACTGGAAATGATAAGCGACGGTATCAGATTGCCGAATACCCAGGAGGGACGGAAGGCCACGATCGCAAGGAAGAGGCCGCCGAGGACGGGGGCGAACACGAGGATCCGTGCGGCGATTTGGGCTCCTTTGTGCATGCGGTATTGAGTGCGATCCGGCTCGACGGCGGTGACGTCAAATACGCTTACCGAGATCGCGATAAACACGCCGACGGCGATGACAAACGCCGCAATGACGAGTGGCGTGGCGTCGGCGAACGCCGGCCATAAGGCGGCGACACCGACCAACGACACAACCAAGACGCACGCGCTAAAGAACGCGACAAGCAGCCTCGTTAGCCCGCGCCTGACGCGTGCGACCCATGCCGGGTCCGCGAATTGCAAGTCCACCGCTCCCAGGGACTCGACGACGGGCCTCGAGCATTCCGGGCAGAGCGATGCGATGGGCAGTGTGCGCAGGTTGTAGTCGCAGCCGGCGCACAGTGCGTCGGTCGCGACGGTCATTGTCGTCCGGTCGATGGCCGCGATCTTGATCGTCCGCCCGACGTCGCCGCCGCAATGCGGGCACTGGGCGTCGATGCTGGTTCCGAAGAGATCACCCCCACACAGGGCACACGGGAGTTGGCAGTCGATCGCTCCGGTCACCGGTTCGTCCATGCCCGGCGATCGTCATAGCGGCGGCGGCGCGTGTCAAGCGGCTGTTCCCACACCTTTGATCCTTACACAGGATGGTAGGCATCGCGCCGAGACGGGAACCCGTGGTCCAGCCGCGCCCGAGCTGCTGCACAAGGATCACACATGTAGCCCAGCCGCCCTCGGCTGGGGATGTTACGATCACCCTCGGGGGCGGATGCGCCACAGTGTCGAATTGTGGCGGTGCGTCGCCCCCCTCCGTTCGCAAGTCACAGCGACTTGTTCGGACCGCCGGTGGTTGGACACTTGGTTGGTTGTATAATGGGTCGCGAAGGTGGCGTGGTGATGCATGTGCGACGGATCAGCCGCACCGCGTGCGAGGTTTCCATGTGCTGGCCACGCGAGCAAGTAACAGCCGCCCGCCGTGGCGGCCATAGGACGGTGATAGGGGATTCGAAAGCCACGTCCGCCACGGGGGGCGGACGCTACGCTGGCTTCTTCAACAGGCTACCGGCCTGTGCCAAGCATTTTACAATAGACCGTCAAGGGCGCTGGTCGCAAGTGAAACCATCGGCGCTCGAGTTTCTCAATTGGATGGTGAATGATGAAAACGTCTCACCGAGCGATGATCTCGGTTCTTTCGATTGTCGGTTGTGGTCTAGCGGGTTGCACGACGGGAGCCGGCGGTGGCGCGGACTCGCCTTGCGGTCCGGACGGCGCATCATGCGCCTCCGACGAGTTCTGCAAGCGTGAACTCGGCGCGTGCGACGCGCCGTCAACGGAGGGCGTGTGTACGGCGCTGTCCGAGGGTTGCGACGAAACCTTCACGCCCGTTTGCGGATGTGACGACAAGACCTACGACAACGAACGCGAAGCCGGTGCGGCCGGCGTCAGTGTGGCGAGCGAAGGCAAATGCGCGGCGCGTGCTTGCAGCGTGGACGACGATTCGCCTTGCGAAGAAGGCGAGTTCTGCCAAGTGGCCGAGGGGAATTGCTCCTCCGGTCTTGTTGGGGTTTGCATACCCATTCCCGACCAAATCTGTGAAGACGTACCCGCGACGGTGTGCGGGTGCGACGCAGTTACCTACGTCAATACCTGTTTCGCGGAGTTGGTCGGTGTCAACGTCGATCATCAGGGTTCCTGCGAAGACGACGACACAGGCCCAACGGTGCCTTGCGGCGCAGACGGTGTGCCCTGCGCCGACGGTGAGTTTTGCAGTCTGCCGGTTGGATCGTGCGACGCACCGCTCGCTGACGGCACGTGCGAAGCGGTGCCCGAAATATGCACCGAAGAGTTCGCGCCGGTATGCGGATGCGACGGTGTTGAGTATAGCAATGCGTGCTTTGCGGCGGCCGTGGGCGCTAACATCGACCGCGAGGGGACGTGCGGCGGCGATGGAGTTGGGGATGGGCAAGACGACAAGCCCGGATGCGGCGAGGCCGACACGCCTTGCGAAGATAGTCACTACTGTATTCTGCCCGAGGGTTCGTGCGATGCGCCGCTGACTGCAGGGGTCTGCGGACCGAAGGCCGGTCGTGATGCGCGCTGACTCGTCGTGGACTGGTTACATAATTCTATATCGACAGATGTGTGGATCTCCTAGCCGATTTTTGTATCCTTTCTACGGCTGATATCATCGACATACGTCTCTGTAATTACCATAACTTCATGTAAATCAACCAGTTGTATACTCAATACCACATAGTATCATTTTATGCTTTGGAGACGGGATCCAGGGGCAGCTGGCAGGCTTGATCATGAAACTTCGGCCCCCGTCGAGGACGGACGCTTCCTGGTGGACGCCTAATTCTGGCCCGGCAACGTGGGTATGGTGGGGGATATCAACAACACGTACGGGGCATATCCCCCACCTCTCACAAGTTGTCTGTCTTAGGGAAGATTTGCACATATTGCATAACTACCGAGAAAACAACAAATAACACGAAAACGTGACGCTGATCACTCTCGTGGCACATTCTTTGCGCACCCAACTATATTGACAACGTACAGGAGTCGGACAAACCGGGTTGCGTGACAATGTGAGCTAGGTCACACTCA
>JADFHG010000359.1 GCA_022567365.1 Planctomycetota bacterium
ATCTGCCCCGGCTGAAGCTCCTCCAGCCCGCGGCGCCGCGAGACGATCCGACACCCCGGCGGGTAAATGCTGCTGACGCGGACGAGGTTGAACTCGGCGATGCCCGCGTCTCGAAGCGCCTCTTCAAACGACTGAAGGTTGTGACGGTGTTTGCCGTGGCCCTTCGTGAAGAACATCATTCTTGGAACAAGCATGTTTTGCAATGCCGAGCACTCCCAAACGCGCGTGCGCAACGATTCCGATCAAGCGGCCGGATTGTAGCGAGTGGAGCCCAAGCGGCAAACCACGCTCCCCGTCGTCGGTGCGGCCCACACGGATCGGCGTGCTCAACCCGCCGCTCGGTCTGCTGATGCTACGTTTCGAGCGGGTCCGGCGAACTGCTGGCCAGCCCCCTGGCGACCAGATCGATTGCCCATCGGCGACGCCGCGATTACCCTCATTCCGTCAGTTGCCGAACCCGAGCCACCATCAGTCCAATGAGAGCGCGGATCACGTGAGTCTGGGATCGCCATACGCCGGGTTGACGTGGACGCAGCGCTGCGTGCTGGGCACCGGTGTCCTCACGCTCGCGCCGGCCGCCATTGCGACGGGCATCGCCGCGAAGGTGCCGATCGCGCTCGCCGTTGTCGTCGCCGTCTGTGCGACCGTTCTTCTGATCCGCATACCCACGGGGATCGTCTCGACCGATACGGGTAGTCAACCGCGCCGTTGGCTGCTTGTGCTCGTGTGGATCGGTCTGTCTCTCTTTGGCGGGTACAAGCTGGCGAGCTTGAGCGTTTTCATGCTCGACGTCGAGCGCGTCGAGCACGCCGGTGCGCCGCACATCCGAGAATTGGCCGAGGCGGAAATGGCGGTGCCGTTTTTTCCGACGCACAATTGCTTCACGTGCTACATCGTCGCGGCCCACGTCGCCGGTGAGCGCGTCGAAAACATCTACGACGGCAGCCTCTATCGCGATCCCGAAACCGCGACGCCCATTCACGACACGATCGGCGACAAACTCCACGTCGATCGCTACCAATACCCGCCGCCGTTTCTCGTCCTTCCAAAACTCCTCATGGCGACGGGCGGGGATTTCTTCCAACTCCGCACCTATTGGTTCACGCTGAACGTATTCGCGCTCTTCGCCGTTGTCTCGGTGCTGACCGTCTGGTCGAGCGGTCCCGAGTTCTCCGTCCGCTGGTTGGCTTGGCCGTTGATCATCTGTGCCCCCTGCGTACTGCTGCCGCTTCAGATGGAAAACGCCCACGTGCTGATGATCGTGATTTCGGTGGGGGCGATGCTCGCGTTCGAGCGAAGATGGCATTGGCTCGGCGGCCCGTTGCTCGGGTTTGCCGTCGTTGCAAAGCTCTTTCCGGGGGTGCTCCTCGCGTATCTTCTGCTGCAAAAACGCTTTCGCGCGGTCGCTTGGACGCTCGCCGCCATGTGTGCGTACTGCGTGATCGCCCTGATTCTCTTCGGAACGCAACCGTTCACGGCGTTTTGGGAATATCAAATGCCGCGGCTGGCGAGCGGCGAGGCGTTCAGTTTCGCGTTCGAGCGTCTTCGCCCGATGCTCCTCAATGGCTCGGTCATGGGGATCGCGTACAAACTCGACAAGCTCGACCTCGTGACGAATCCGGCCGATCTCGCCCGGCTGCTCAATTGGATCCTGACCGGTGTCATTGGAATTGCCGTGCTGGTGTTTGCTTTGCGCGGTCCGCGATCGGTGGTCCTTGACGACGATGAATCGCCCGCGGACCGCCCGGCGCTTGCGCGGATCTGGCTCGTGCTGCTGGTGCTCGCTCAACTGAGAAGCCCGTTCCTGCCTTGGGCCTACGGAAACGTCGCCCCGCTCTTGCTGCTGACCCTTATGATACCCGTCGGGGCGTTGCGATGGCGGCATGCTTTTTTCCTGGTGCCGGTGTTCTTGATGTTGGCCGTCGCCATACCCTTGCCCTATGGCAGCGAGACAATCACGATCGACCTCATGCACACGCTCACCGCGTCGGCGGTAGTTATCGTCATCTGTTTGGTCATCGTGGTCCGCGCCGCGCTGCCGCGCAGGCAAACCGCCTCGTGAGGATTGGGGAAGCCGAATGCAAACCGAATCGAGCAACGAACGCGGTCAAGAACGATTGAACGTAGGAACGTCGCAACGGTTTGCTTGGACGACGTGTCGATCGGTGTGCCGAGTTGCGGCGACGTTGCTGCTAATCGCCGCGCCTTGCGCGTGCAGCCGTCATTCCGCTGCGGAAGATGGTCTTGTCCAATCGCCGGACCACATCGTTCTGAAGAACGGGATCACCGTTTTGCTGCGCCCGCTCGAGGAAACGGACCAAATCGCGATCGAAGCGCTGTATCGCGTCGGGTTCCTACACGAACCCAAGGGCATGACCCAAGCCGCACACCTTCTCGAGCATCTCATGTGCAACTGTGCGACCGCGAGCTTCGAGCCCGGCGCGGCCATGGACCTGCTCAATCAGAAGGGAATGGCGAACGCCGAGACGCTCGCCGACATGACACATTACGATTACGTCCTCCCCGCCTCCGAGCTGGAGTTCGCCTTGCGCGTCGAGGCCGAGCGACTGACCAGCCTGCAGATCACGCGGGAGATCATCGCGCAAGAGGCGCCGAGATGTTATGCCGAGGCGGACTTCGTCGAACGCAACCCAGCCGCCGGCATGCTCAAGCACGCCTTCATGGCGCTCAACCAGGCGTGGATGCATGGTCAGACGAGCGCGCTCATCCGAGGGGGCCTCGAGGACATCCCGCTCGACGCGATCGAACGGCTGCACCGCACGAACTATCGCCCGGAGAATCTGACGCTCGTCCTGGTCGGTGGTTTCGACCGGGCAAAGGCGATGACGCTCATCGAGAAATACCTCGGTGTAATCGAGCGGGGCACACCCATCGACTCGCCATCAATCGATTGGTCCAAAGTCCCCAAGCGGATGACCGTCAAGTGGGATAGCACCGTGCGGGCCGTGTGCGTCGCGTTTCCGCCGCCTGCGGACGCCTACGACCGAATCCTGCTCAGCCTTTGGGGCGGCATGTTGATGCAAAGGCTTATGACCGACGACGAGATCAAGGCCGTCGCAGACAGCACGTTTTGCTCGAACCACCTGTGGGGCGTCGATCGACTGCCGTTCTTCGTCTACGCGACCGCCAAGAAGGACGTAACCTCCGATCAACTAGCCGCCGTTCTGGTCAAGCGAATCCAACTCATCGCATCGGAAACGCCTAGCCGGATGATGATTGCGCAAATACGAATGTTGTGCAATCAATTGGTCACGTCGAGCGGCGAGGTCGATTGGAACGCGCTTCGACGAATGGTGACGATGGTTGAGGCGCAGGGCATGGACACCGACCGCGCTACGCGCATCGCCATCGGTCAGACGGCCCTCAATTGCGGCATCACATATCTTCTTTTTGGCGCGGACCCGGCCGCCATGGGCAAACGCATTCAGGCGACGTCGGCCGACGACTTGCACCGGATCATCAAGGCGACCGTGCAGAGCGACAAGCAGCACATCACGATGCTGCTGCCGGCGGGCGATGCGACTGACGCGGAGGGTGGTACCGGTGCCGATTGAAGGCATACGACTGAGAAACTTGGTCGCCGAGCGTCTTGAGCGACCCACGAGCTTCACGTTCGCCGCGACGGAGAATCCAACCCGAGCCGCGGGCTTCAGCCCGCGCGATGTTTCCGGGTTCAAGGGCGCTTCGGCCGTATGTTGGCTACGAATGAGGTTCCAAGATATCCCCGCATTTGTCGAGGAAATACCGGCGCAGAATAGCATATCGCAGCGCCAGCTTGGGGTTGTCGGCGTTCGAAAAACGCTCGTGCTCGGCTGAGATGAACGAATATGCGGCCTTGACTTCGGATTCGAATTCCGCTTCGTCGTCTACAAGGATTCCCCTCATTGGAGCCCCGAGATAGTCAACAATCCGTTGTCCGTCAGCATCAATGTCGATGAGTTCGAGGCACTGCTTGGCGAATAAACTAAGGGTCTCGCCAATCTCGTCCCCTGAATCTTCGGAGATCGCGCTGCGAAGGTAGTCGACCAACCTTGTGCCAACGACGATACGTGGCCATTGAGCGACAGTATCTTCGAGCCGATACGCATTCACGAGGACCGGACCATAGACGTCGGCATCGTGCAATTGCGTTCCGACACCAACATCGATCCCACCCCGAAAGACTTCTTTTCGCTTGAGGCTCAATCGGAAGGCCGCCGCCGCACCAACAATCGTCTCCAAAATATCAACAACCCTGGGATATTGGGGCGCTTTGCCATAGACCAAACAAGCGGAAATCATGAGGGCATCGGAGAATGGGCGCACTTGGATGATCGGCCTGAATGGGTGCTGTACAGCGGCAACATCCTCCGTTGAGGCCTGCGCCGACGGATCGGGAAATGCATTTCGTATCTGAACGAAGAATGTGTTGAAATCGTCTCGGAAATTCTCAACGGCATCAATGGTATCCCGCGCGGCCTCAGTGAAGTGCGCCTTCTCTTCCGGACTGCTCGGGAGCC
>JADFHG010000360.1 GCA_022567365.1 Planctomycetota bacterium
CAACGCACGGTAGCGTCCGCCCGCCCTAGCGGACGTGGGCATGCGAAACGCTCCCAAGCTTCTCCGGCCGCCGCAGGGGGCGGCCGCTACGCGCTAAACGCACACTCGTGGCGGCGCCTTCGTTCTCAAGGGCTACTCTTTGGATGCACGCCGGCGTCCGTTTCTTCCAGACAACCGTAACTTTCTCGTAAGATCTCTCGAAGGCGATCGCGGGCACGACTGAGTCGCGACGCAACGGTGCCGTTCGCACAGCCTACGACCTCCGCGATCGCGCGATAATCAAGCCCTTCCTCATATCGGAGCAATAGGATCGCCCGGTCCGGCGGGTCGACCGCCGCGAGTGCGGCACGGACGTCCATTCGTACGGCGGTCGCTTCCTCGGGACACGGGGCGGCGACGCTCGGCGTGAGTTCTCCGAGTATCCGGCGCGTTGTCCGGCCTCGCCGAAGGAACTGAAGCGCCTCGTTTACCGCGATTCTATAGAGCCAGGTTGTGATCGAGGATCGCCCGTCAAACTCCTCGATCCGGTCGAAGGCCTTGAGGTAGATTTCCTGGGCGAGGTCAGACGCGTCGTCCTGATTGCCCGTCATCCGGTGCAGCAAACGGACGATCCGCGCCGAAGTTTGCTCGAACAGCGCCCGCTGGGCGTGCCGATCTCGGCGGCGGCATCCTTCGACAAGGCCTTTCTCAGTCACGCTTTCCGTTCGTCTGTCCAAAAACCCCTGTTCCTCGTCCGCTTCGTACCGTGTATATCCTAGGCGACGCATCGCCAAGGTCCAAACCGCACACTGCCGCCCGTGGGCGCGAGGCGGAGCGATGCGGAGTCTGCCGACCTATAGCGACCGTTGCCGGTCGAGCCGATGTCCGAGAGTGCGTCCAAAGAGCGGTGAACACCTCGGACGAAGTGCGGAGCGGGTCGCTAGAAAATGAGCTGCGACCGTCAGGGAGCGGTCTTGGACCCTTCATGGGGGACCGCTTCCTTGATTGGGCACGGATCGGAAAGAGGGTTTTTGAGCACGCTCTGAACAGTGGAATGGTCACCGAAGCGTGACGGGTGGCGCACGATATTGTGGCGCTCAAGTGACGGATCGTCTTCGAGGCAGACGTGTCCGAGCGTTCTTCTCCCTTTATCGGGAAGAAAACCGCTTCCCCGCGCATCCAATCAGCGAGACTAGCCGTTGCCGATGGCCGTACTCAAGGTGAGTTGCGGGCCGCAACGGCGCTGGAAAAGGAGATCGTGGAATGATTCGCTTGATTCTTGGAACGGTGTTCGGATCGGTGCTGCTGGTTGGCTTGGGTCTACGTTCGCTCGAAGCGCAACATGGACACGGTGACCACGACCACGGTGGTCACGCTGCGGAGGTGGCGACACCAAACTGTGCCGTCATGGACGAACCCGCCAACCTCGCGCTCAGCGTTGCGACCGATGACGGACCCGTGTATTTCTGCTGCAAGGGTTGCATTCCCAAGTTCCAAAAGGATCCAGCCAAGTACGCGACCAAGGTAGCCGCGCAGCGTAAGGCGCTGGCAAAGCGGGCGAAGGTTCAGGTGACCTGTCCGGTCACAAAGGAGCCGGTTGATCGAAAGGTGTCCATCGAGCGCGACGGCGAGACGGTCTATCTTTGCTGCAAAGGCTGCGTCGGCAAGTATGAGCGCGATCCCGCCAAGTACGCAACCGCGCTCGCCAACAGCTACACCTATCAGACTACGTGTCCGGTCATGGGCGAAGCGATCAATCCCAAGGTCTCCACGGTGTTGTCGACCGGGGAGACGATTTACTATTGCTGCAAGGGATGCGACAAGCCGCTTCGGAAAAACCCCGCCAAATACAATAAGAATCTTGTCTCTCAAGGCATTCTCGTTAATTGGGCCGAGGTCAAGAAGGCCGATAATGAAGAAGGCCACGGCGATGAACACGGAGCGCATGGTCACGGAGACCACGACCATGGAGATCATGGACACGGAGATCACGACCATGGGCACGGCGGCTAGTGTGCCGCCGATCTTGACGTTGTGGGTTTCAGGAGGGCGAGGCTCTCAGGATGGCGAGGTTCCCGCCGAGCCGCTTCGGCACCGCGCGTCACGACGGACGGTCGACCAGGAGGTTGGTCCTCCGCAAGGACATCTTTCGTAACCAGCGCAGATGAAGGTCGGATTCTCGCGACCCGTACGGTACTTCGTTGAAGGTGTTCAACTCTTCTTAGACAGGCTGCTACGGGGCCCGTGGCGTACGGGCAAATGAGTTTGCCCCATGGTACCCATCGGACCCCCGGGAATCCGCGTGTCGATTCATCGACTCACAGGTCATCGAACCCTGATGGCGTGTTGTGCCGTTTGGTTCACGTTCGTGGTCGGGGCCTGCGCGTCGCCCGAATGTTTGCGAGAGGTTCGCGACGGCCTCCGGTTTGAGCCAATGACCGTCGCCGGGCCACATCCGGATGCGCATCAAACGGTGGACGAGATCGATCTGCCGGTGTTGGGCGAATCCGCCGCGCTCGAAGACTATTTGGCGTACGCAGCGCTCAACAACCCGGGTTTGCGAGCGGCGTTCAACAACTGGAGAGCGGCGCTCGAGCGCGTTTTGCAGGAGACGGCCCTTCCCGATCCACGGTTTACCTACCGCAATTTCATTCGCGAGGTCGAGACGCGCGTCGGCCCGCAGAAGCAGGCACTCGGCCTAGCCCAGATGTTCCCTTGGTTCGGCAAACTGCGACTTCGAGGCGACGTCGCCTCGGAAGCAGCCCGTGCGACGAGGCAGCGCTACGAAGCAAGCAAACTTCGATTGTTCTACGAAGTGAAGGACGCCTACTACGAGTGCTACTATCTGGGTCGGGCGATCGACGTGGTCGATGAGAATCGCGAGCTCGTGGAGTATCTCGAAAGCGTCGCGCGGGCCCGATACAAGACGGCCGCCGCGGGCCATCCGGATGTGATTCGCGCTCAGGTCGAGTTGGGCAAACTCGAGGACCAGCTCGCGTCGCTGCGCGACCTGCGCGTTCCGGTGATCGCGCGGCTCAACGCCGTGCTAAACCGACAGACCGACGCCCCGATACCGCTGCCCCGGTCGATACCCGCCGGGCATCCTGCGGTGGATGGCGATCAAGTGTTGGCGTATCTCGCGGACCATAGCCCCGAACTCAAGGCGCTCGATCATGAAATCGCGCGTGCCAAACACCGCATCGACTTGGTGAAGAAGGATTACTACCCCGATTTCACGCTCGGCGTGGCCTTTACCGAGGTCGGATCCTCCGCGCGGTCGAAGGCGCAAGGGTTTGGCAATCCGGCGGCCCTGCGCAGCGCCTCGCGGATTGCCGGCGGAATGGGTGATCTCATTGACGCCTATGCGATTGGAAAGAGCCTGCTGCCCGGCGGTCGCCCGGGTGACAGCGGTCAAGACGTTTGGTCGGTGTCGCTGGCGATGAACGTGCCGATTTGGCGTGGCAAGTATGCAGCCGCGGAGCGGGAGGCACGAGCACGATACCTCGCGGCCGTCGGCGAACGTCGTCAACGAGAAAACACCCTGACGTCGCGGCTGCAGCGGACGCTCTTCGAGCATCGTGACGCCGAACGGAAGATCGCGCTCTATCGCGACGTCTTGATTTCGAAAGCCAAGGAGTCGATTCGCTCGACGGAGACGGCATTTCGCGCGGGCGCGGCGAGCTTTCTGGATCTGGTGGATGGGGAGCGATCCCTATTGGAATTCGAACTGTCATACCAACGGGCACTCGCCAATCGTGCTCAACGGTTGGCCGAGGTGGAAATGCTCGTTGGTCGCGCATTGCCCATGGGGATCGAGGAGTCTGGTGAATCGCAAGAGGAGGCGAGGTTGCGCACGATCGACCCGATGGCGGTGCCGGCCGCACAAGAGCAGCAGGATGGATGGAGCAAACCATGAAACCCGCCGCTAGCAAGTTCGTGGCGATTCTCTCGAAGACGCCGCTTCTGGTTTTTCTCGTTGTTGTGTTCCTACTCGGGTACACGTTTCGGACGATGGTCGCCGATGCGCCGCCCGCCGCGCGTGACGCCGCATCGACCGACTCTAGTGAAGACGTGGCGGAGGAAGTCTGGACCTGCTCGATGCATCCGGAGATTCGCCTGCCGAATCCCGGCAATTGCCCTAAGTGTGGAATGGACCTGATTCGCGCCGAAGTGACCAAGGCGACCGAGCCGCCCAAGAAGGCGAAGAAAAAGCCCAAGTATGCGTGCTCGATGTTCTGCGTGCCGCCGCTTCCGCTACCCGGGAGTTGTCCAATCTGTGGTATGGAAATGGTCGAAGTTGAAGTCGCCGGCGGGGACGAAGGCGACGGCGAGCGGCCCACGCTCACCCTGTCGCCCCGGGCGCGGAAACTCGCGGAGATTCAAACCGTCGCGGTGGAGCGGAAGACGGCGGCGGCCGAGATTCGGCTGTTCGGCAAGATCGACTACGACGAGACGCGCTTGAGTTACATTACGGCCTGGGTTCCCGGGCGCCTCGAGCGCCTGTTTGTGGATTACACGGGTGTGCCCGTCCGC
>JADFHG010000361.1 GCA_022567365.1 Planctomycetota bacterium
AGGCCGTCGATCGCCCGAACCGCCGCCGTGCGGTCCATGCCGTCGTCGCCGACGACCGACCGCAAGCGCACCGGTCGCGCGAGTCCCCACACCTCGGACGGAGGAAACGGCGACGGCATGAGCTTGTCGGTCGGATGCACCTCGACCTCGGGCGGGTGATCGACCGCGACGAGCTTCACGTAGTCAAGGTAGAGCACCTCGCGAAACTCGTCCGTAATCTCGATCGTCAGCATCCCGTCCCGTGGTGGGAACGTTTTCGCGTCGCCGATCCAAACGATCTCATCGGGGTCGGCGGGCAACATGATCTCACGGGTGAGCGGCAGACCGACGGGAGCGTTTCCGAGCAGGTCGGTGACGAAACGAAATCCCGCGCCGTCCCACACGTAGAGAAACGGGCACGAACCGGTGGCGACGTTTTTTTCGACAATGCTCAGCGGTATATCCGGACATGCCACGTCGATTTGATTGTCCACCACGCCGTTGGTCCACACCGTTTGAATCGTGTCGAACCGCTGCCGGCCGCCGAGACCGATCTCGAGGGCGGGACCGGTGGCGCTGCGCGCGATCAGGAAGGCACCCTCACGAGCCTCGATCCGCGTGCCGATGCACGAGGGATTGGTCTTGAGGCTGGTGAGCCGGAGCTTGAGCTGGCCACCCACGTGCCCGCCGTCGTTTCGCAGGAGACGAAGCGACCCGCCGGTTGTCACAAGGATCAGGTCCGTATCGCCGTCGTTGTCCACGTCGGCAGCGAGGACGTCTTTCAAACCGGGGAGATCAAGGGCCGACGTACCCAGGGAGTCGCTCGCGGGTGTCCACTGTTTGCCGCCGGGCGTGCCACCGGCGTTTCGCCATAGACGGACGGCGCCGCTTGCGGGTTCGTCACGCGCCGATCCGACGATACACAGATCAAGCCGGCCGTCGTTGTCGTAGTCGAGTAGCGCCGCCGCGGACGCGGCGACACCGGCAAGCTCGATCCGCGGCCTTTGTGAAAGACCACCCATCATCGTGACCACGCCATCCCGCGCGATGAGAACGACGTCCATGAGTCCGTCGTTGTTGACGTCATCGGCCAGAACCCGTTCGGCCGCAGGCCACGGCCCCGGCGGCTCCTTCATGCGAGCGAACCGACCCGCACGTTGGTTTTCGAAGACGAGCGTTGGGGAAGTGCCGCGCGTCGTCACGATGTCAACGGCCAAGTTGCCGTCCAGGTCGATAGCGACGATGTCGCGCACGGCGAGCGTCGCGGTGATCCCGACCTCGGCGGTCACATCGGTAAACGTGGCGTCGCCGTTGTTTTGCCAAAGCGCGAGGCCGGCGTCACGGGCTACGACGAGATCAAGATCGCCGTCGTATTCATAGTCGACCCACCGCGCCGCCAATGCGGTCAGCCCGGAAAGCCCGCTTGCCGCCGTCACGTCGTCGAACGAATCTCGCTCGGATCGTCGTAGGAGGCGCACGCCGCCGCTCCCGTAGAGCAGGACGTCGCTGAGCGCGTGGACGCTTGGATCAAACTTGGCGCCCTCGGGCACGACGTCGTGGAAATCGCCGACGATCAAGCCGTCGAACGCACCGCCGGCGGGCGCGCCCGTATCGATGCTAGTCCGTTGAAACGTCCCATCGGCCGCGATCGCAAGGAAGGCGAGCGCGCCGGCTGGGTCCATGACGATGAGGGTGCAGTTGCCCGCGTGATCGACCTCGATTACGCCGACGGCGACCGCGCGCGCGTCGCCCTCATCGCGAAAGACCTCGTCCGTCACATCGGTGAATTGAACGGGTATGGCGGGTGCGGGCTTTGCCGTCGGCGCGGTCATCTGGGCCATCGCCTCGGGCTCGGTGTAAATGCAGCGTTCCAGCATGTCCCTGTTTCGCGTCGCGTCTCCGAATAGTTTCGTCAGGCGCTGAAACTCCCGCATGCGTCGTTCGACTTCCTTACGGTCGCCGGCCTTGCGGGCATAGCTCGATAGACGGAAGTGGGCGCTGGCATGCAACGGGTCGAGGCGCACGGTTTCCAGGAGTTGTTCGTACGCCTTGTCGGCTTGCTCGGTGGCCTGATAGGCACCGGCCAACTGATACCGCAAGGTCGCCGTCCGGGGATCGAACCGGACCGCCCGTTCAAGACTGGGGATGGCATCTTCGTAGCGGGAAAGGTAGATCAGGTTGAGCCCGGTCAGGTAACTGTTCGCGGGCGAATCGGCGTCGAGCGATTCGACCCGGGCTAGCGTCGCAATGGCGTTTTCGTGTTGGCGCGCGCGGAATTGCGCCCGGGCCAGATTTCGCAGCGCCGGGACCGACTTAGGGCGAAGCGCGGCTGCCTCCGTGAGTGCCTCGATCGCCTTGGCGGAGTTTCGGTTTTCCAGATAGGCCTTACCCTCGTTCATCAGGCGAGCGAACCGGGGGGAATCGCTCTGATCGTCGCGATCGGCGCGCTTCTCGCAGCCCGGCATGAGGACAAGAAGCATCGCCGGGATCCAGAACAAATACGACCCCCGGCGGACGATCAAACCGGCAAGTGATGGCTCGGAGCGGGGGTGATGCAATCGCTGCAAGTTCCACGAGTCCTTTCGTAAGTTCCCACGGCCTCGCGAGCACCGGGGCGCGTCGCCCCGAGTACGTCGCCGACTGATGCCCGAGGCGTAGGTCCGACAGGGGGTCGCGACAACGCAGAAGCACGATACCAGAAACCCGCCGAGGATCGTAGGCGCGATGCGGACGAATGGCACAATGCGTCAAGCCGCGCGTACAATCCCCCGGTGAACGGACAGAAGATCAAACACGCAAGACCCATTCGCTGGATCGCCCTCGTGCCGTGGCTGTTCGTGGCCATGCTCGCCCACGTCGGCGTGATGCTGGTTCTATACGTGTGGCGTCCGGAGATCGGCCCGCCGGACGACCCCATCACGATCGTATCGCTCACCCCGCTCGACAACCCATACACCGAGCCGGTCGGGCTGCCCGATCCGCCGCCCGGCCAAGAGACCGTCGAGCCAAGTGTGAAGAAGCCGGCGCCGCCTCCCGACGAAACCGATCCGGAGCAATCGCCGCCGGATACCGCGAACACCGCCGCCGAGCGACCCATCGGTGTGCTTCCGGAATCGGTCGAGCGCGCACTCGCGGGTGACACCGGCGACATTGCGGATCCGTCGCGCTCAGGCTCGGCGGCGCTCGATCCGTATGTCAACCGTAGCGGCGAAGCCCGCGGCGACGCACTTGGCCGATACGGCGGCGATGAAGCGACCGAATCCGCCGTGCGCGCGGGGCTCGAATGGCTGGCCGCACACCAAGAGGCCGATGGTTCGTGGGACCGCGTGCACTACGACCTGCTCTGTCCCGAGGCGGACCGGTGCCGTGAGACGGCTGCCGTTGCGACCCAGATCGACTCCGCGCCGGCGGTCACGGGTCTCGCGCTGCTCGCGTTCCTGGGTTCCGGTCATACACATCTGGAAGGTGATTATCGAGACGAGGTCGGGCGCGGATTGCGCGCCATTCTCGATCGGCAATTGGCAAGCGGCAGCTTCAGCCCGTCGACCAATCTCGAGATGTACAACCACACGATCGCGACTCTGGCGGTGGCGGAGGCGTACGGCATCACCCATGATCCGTCCCTTGCACTGCCGCTCTCCGCAGCCGTCACCCATCTCGTGCGGGCGCAACAATCCGGTGGAGGGTGGGACTACAAGTCCGACCTGGCGACGGGCCGCAACGACATGTCCATCACCGGGTGGGCGGTCATGGCCCTCAAGAGCGCGGCCACCGCGGGGGTGCGGGTTCCCGATCTCACCTTGTTGGGGGTGATCGACTTCGTCACAAATGCCACCGACGTCGACGGATACGTCTACTACGCAAACGTAGGAACGGGCACCGTGGTCGACAACGCCGCGAACACCCTCACGCGCCGCTACGGACCCGCGACGACGGCGATCGGTGCCGTCGTTCGCCAAGCCCTCGGATGGCGGGCGGATGCGACCGTCCTGAAGCGGCAGACCGCTCTGATGCTCGGTGAACCGCCCGACGTCGATCGCCTTCGCGGCGGAGATCCGAGCGGCCTGCATAGCGAGTATTACTGGTTTTACGGCACGCTCGCGGTGTTCAACCAGGGCGGCGATGCGTGGTCAACTTGGAACCACAGGCTCCGGTCGGCCCTGCTCTCCACGCAGGACCGACCGGTCGATGCCCGTGGTAAGCGGCGTCATTCGTTCGGCAGTTGGCCGGCGTTTGGTCGAGGCTGGGGCAAGTGGGGACGGACCGGAAGCCGCATTTATTCGACGGCCCTTGCCGTGATGATGCTCGAGTCGTACTACCGATATGTACCCGCGTACGTGGCATCGCCGGCGCTGGTCCGCACGAGCACGCTACGGACCGGGATGGCCCGTGCGGACCGGGCGCATCGGGTCGCCCTCGTGCGGGCGGCGACGGACCTATCCGTCGACGTCGGCGAGCCGATACTCGTGGACGCATTGCATGACCCGGATGCGCGAATCCGCGTCTTCGCCGCCATCGGCCTGACGCGACACC
>JADFHG010000362.1 GCA_022567365.1 Planctomycetota bacterium
GCGAGAAACGAGTTGGAATCGAGCACACCGATTACCACAATGACGCGGAGCCTGGGACAACATCGCCCGTCACTTGGTATCGCGAATTCTGGCGGAAGGTGCAGGATAGCCTTGTTTGTCAACTCAGACACAGACCTCACCTAACCTGCATATTAGTGGGTGTTCGTTTGCGGACTGTTCCCCCCAAGCGGGAGGATTCGAAGAAATGGGCTAAACAGCTCGCGACGGAGATCGTCGAATTCGTTGAAGCAGATCAGCGCTATGAGCAACAACGCACATGGCGAAATCCACACGACTTCGCAGAGCAAATGGCCATGCTGAAACTCGTCGAGTACATCGCGATTCGGCCCACCGTCTCATATCGGGTTGATGAAGTCCGGTTTTTCTGGGGATGCTGGAATGATAAAGCAGGAAACATCGGTCTGGATTTGAAATTCATCGAAATGGCCATAGCGAATAAGAACAAGAAAGCGGACAACTACAAGTGGACTAACGCAGACGGGACTGACCTTGACGAGAAGTGGCTGCTCATCGCGGCAGGCGGCGATGGGATCAGCACCGGTGCAGGACCACTTACTAGGGGGGAAGAATGGGCGACTCCCCAGATGGTGAAGTTGTGCCGGGAATCGCCGTTCGACAGGATCATCTTCTGGGAGTGGAGTTCCGGCTGGTACAAATGGATCAAGCCGGATCAACCGGCTACGCAATACCGCGATACCGGCAACGACGGATCACTCCTTCTCGAGAAGTTGTCCGAACAGGCGGAAACGTAGCAATCGACCACATGCGGTTGTGCGAGCAGAGCCCGGTTCGGGGTGGCTTGTTTGAGACGGAATGATCGCGCGGGCTGAAGCACGCGGCTCGGGGGACAGAAACCGGGAATGTTGTAGCCTGTCCCACAGACTTTTTCAACGGGCCGCTATGCGTTGCGGCGCATGTTGGCCGATGTGATGCCGAGCAACTCGGCCAACCGCGATAGTTGAAACGGTTTCTCGACAAAGTGGATCCCATCTTCGGCGTGCGTCGCGTCCGGCAGTCTCGTTACCGTGCGGATGACCGCCACGACGGCATTGCCCTCCTTTGCCGAGGTCACGAGGCGGTTCGCGGCGTCGCCGAGGGCATCCGCGACGATGAGTGCGTCGATGCCACCCTGTTCGATGGCACCCTGGGCGACCGCCTCATCCTGGGCCTCGCAAACCTCGTACCAACGCGAAAAATACGTCGTCAGGGACCAGCGGAGAAGGGGATCGGGCTCGATCACCAGGAGCCGACCATATTTGGATGACGTATTTTGTGTCAAGCGCCAACGTCCATCAAACCCCGCAAAGCGTTCCTCGACCGGATGCCAATACCCGGACGCAAACCAGATTGGGGCATACAGGCCGCGTGCCGCGCGGCGTGCGACAAACCCCGGTCGGCGCGAGATGCGTCGGGACGCTCCACCCCGATCGAGGGGGACGCAGGCCAGATTGGTTTTGGCTATCGTATTGCGGACGGGCCGCCGGTGGGCAAATCGCGCAAATCGGCCGGAAAATCGCGCAGGAATCCTCGCGCGGGAACGCCGTTCGACGCCTCAGTGGAACGCGGAACGATCATCGCCTGAATGCGGGCCGCACCGTGCCTGCTATAATGGCCGCCATGGCGCGACCGAGTATCGAGGATCTGAAGTCGGAGATTCGCTTTGAAGAGCGCGACGCCGCAAACGTCCGCGCCCTGGGCGCCGAAATCGGACCGCAAATCGAGTCTATTATCGACCGGTTTTACGAAATCCTGCTGCGCGATCCGAAGGTTCGCGAGACGCTCGACGGCGGCGAGGCGCAGATGGCACGCGTGCGCGTGGCGCTGCGCCGCTGGTTGGAGGAGGTGCTACGAGGCATCTACGACGGCGTGTACATGGAGTCTCGACTGAGGGTCGGTCGGACCCACGTCGAGGTCGAGTTGCCTCAGCGATACATGGTCATCGGCATGCAGATCATCTGGGCCGAGATCGAATCGCGCGCCCGTCGCCTGGGTATCGAGGATCTTTCGGACAAGCTGGCATCACTCCACAAGCTCCTACTGCTCGACCTATCCATCATGCTCGAGAGTTACCATGAGCGCTTCGCGGTAAAAGTCCGTGCGGCGGAGCGCGCGGCCGTACAAGCCAAGCTCGCCCGCGCCGAGCAGCTCGCCGAGGTGGGCCAACTCTCGGCTTCGCTCGCCCACGAAATAAAGAACCCGCTCGCCGGTATCAGCGGGGCGATTCAAATCATCGGCGATGCGATGGCCGACGACGATCCGCATCGCCAGGTCATCCGAGACATCCTCGTCCAGGTGCACCGTCTTGACGAAGCCGTCAAGGACTTGCTCATCTACGCCAGTCCCGTGCCGCCGCGCCCCACTGATTCGGACGTGGACAAGATGGTGCGGCATGTCCTTGCGGTCCTCAGCGAAGAGCCGACCATGCGGCGCATACGGATCGACTACACCCCGGTCGTCGGGATGCCTTCGCTCAGGTTCGATCCCGGGCAAATGGAACAACTGCTGATGAATCTGCTTCTCAACAGCGCCGACGCGTCGCCGGACGGCGGTCGCGTCGGTGTGAGCATCGACGTGGACACCGACCACCTGACGCTCGCGGTTTCCGATCAGGGTAGTGGCATCCCGGATGAGGTTCTCGCCAAAATCTTCGAACCCTTCTTCACGACGAAGGCGAAGGGGACCGGACTGGGACTGACGATCTGCCGCAAGATCGCGACTGCACACGGCGGCAGCATCGACGTTACGAGTCGTTTGGGCGTTGGGACGACCGTGACCGTCAAGCTACCGCTTGGAGAGCGCGGAGCGGTCGGTGAGGAAAGCTAGATGGTCGTACGCGTGTTGATTATCGAAGACGAAGAGCTGATTCGCTGGGCGCTGCGTCAGAAGTTCGAGGCCAAGGGCTATTGCGTGACCGGCGCGGAGGACGGGGCGCAGGCGATCAAGGCCCTCGACTCGGGCGTCTACGATCTGATCATGCTCGACTACAAGCTCCCCGACACGACGGGCATCGAGCTTCTTCGCAAAATCCGCGAGACCGACAGCGACGTCGTGGTCATCATGATGACCGCGTACAGCAGCATCGAGACCGCGGTGGAGGCGATCAAGCTCGGCGCGTACGACTACATCGCCAAACCCTTCGACATGGGCGAGACCCTCCGGACGGTGGAGAAGGCGCTCGAGACGACACGGTTGCGTCGAGAGGTTCGCGAACTGCGTCGCCATATTCACCATGAGTACGGGATCGACCGGATCATCGGGCAGCATGAATGCATGCTGGAGATGTTCGAGACCATTACCCAGATCGCCAAGAGCAGCGCTTCGACGGTGTTCTTGCGGGGAGAGACCGGCACCGGAAAAGACCTCGTGGCACGTGTGATCCACTACAAGTCCGACCGCGCGGCGAGCCCGTTCATGAACATCACCTGCACGGCCCTCTCGGAAACACTGCTGGAAAGCGAACTCTTCGGCCACGAAAAGGGCGCCTTCACCGACGCCAAGTCAACGAAGAAGGGTCTGTTCGAACTCGCGGACGGCGGCACGATCTTCCTCGACGAGGTCGGGGATATGCCGACGCGTCTTCAATCCAAGCTGCTCAGGTTTCTCGAAGATCGCACGTTTCGGCGGGTCGGCGGCGCGACCGAGATTACGGTCGGCGTGCGTCTGATCGCCGCGACCAACCGCGACATCGAAAAGGCGATCGCGGAGGGAGACTTCCGCGACGATCTCATGTTCCGACTCAACGTCATACCGGTATACCTGCCGCCGCTTCGCGAGCGGGGTGAAGACGTGCGGTTGCTCGCGAATCATTTCGTCAGCCGCTTCGTCACCGAGTTCAAAAAACCGGTCACCGATATCGAACCCGACGCCCTCCAAAAGCTCTACGCCTATCGATGGCCCGGCAACGTTCGCGAGCTGCGAAACGTCATCGAGCGGGCCGTCCTCCTGTGCAAAGGGGAACGGATCACCGAGGAAGACATCGTGCTGGGACGGCCCCGACGATCGTCGGGCGGCGACGGACACTCCGCGATGGTCCTTCCCCCGAACGGCGTCAATCTGCACGACCTCGAGAACGACCTGATTCGCCAGGCGATGAAACATTGCGACGGCAACCAGACCCAGGCCGCCAAGATGCTCGGGCTCAGTCGCGACGCGTTTCGGTATCGCCTCGAAAAGCTGGGTCTGCTGTAGGCATTCACGCGGGCTGAGTACGTGTGCAGCGCGCAGCGCCTGTCCCCTGCCGCGGCCGCTGAAGTCCGGGAGCGTTTCGCATGCCCACGTCCGCCACGGGGGGCGGACGCTACCGCGCGTGGGCGGAAAACCCCTAAACACGTGGCGGGCTGAAGCCCCTTGGTCGTTCGAGCAAAGAGGAGCATCGCGCCAAATCCATGGCATCGCGCGGGCTGAAGCCGGCGGCTCGGTTGGCAGGATGTTGCAGAAGTCAATTCGGATCGTGCCGAATGAGTCGAATCGCCGGTGCATGCATGGGTG
>JADFHG010000363.1 GCA_022567365.1 Planctomycetota bacterium
TGAGCCACACCGCTACGGTTGCAGGAGGCAGGAAACAGGGTTGGGCGCCGAAGCATCCCGGCCACCGACCGACGAGTCGGCCTGTGGACGTCGGCTTGAAGCCGCCAGTCCGCCGGGTGTCCGGCTGGTAGCTGACGGCTGATAGCTTCTCACACAGCCTCTAAGGGGTAGGGGGCGACCTCCGAGTAGGAATCCCGCCGGGAGTCCGCTTCTTTCCGCGGTTCAGTGGGAACTCGGCCGCGCGGATTGCGTTATCGGACTTTTGCGGACCGAACAGCATTGGGATCACACTCGTCGCGACCCACCCAGCCGGGGCTATTCTAGGACGGGTGACGTTGAGGCACATGCCCTCGTGCCGAAGTTCAATCGCCGTTCGGGCTGGTCGATGGATACCTGGGGAGCCTGAATGCGGGCATCGAGTGGACCTGTACGGACCTTTGGCAGCATTCCAAATGAGTGACGAATCCCGTGTGACCATCCTGATCGTCGATGACGACCCGAAGCTCAGGTTTGTGCTCGGTACGCAGCTCCGCGGCGCCGGGTATCGCGTGTGCGAGGCGGGAAACGGCTCGGAGGCCGTGGCCATCGCGGCCGAGTGCGCCCCTGATGTCGTGATCATGGATCTCAAAATGCCCGGGATGGACGGGATCGCCGCGACCCGCGCGATCAAAGCCAACCCGAAGACGGCGGACGTACCGATCATCATCCTGACCGGAACCGCCGGTACCGATGACCTCGTCCGGGCCATGGACGCCGGTGCCCAGGATTACGTGCACAAGCCTTTTGACGCGTCCGAGATTCAGGCGCGTGTGCGGACGGCGCACGGGCTGGCCCTCGCTCGAAGGAACCTCGACCAAGCCAACACCCGCCTCGAACGACAAGTGGACGCCCAAACCGAACAATTGCAGCACCTTTATCAGTTCATGCGCGACCTCAGTCGCGCCGCCACAAGCGATGAGATCTTGGACTTGGTCATCGAGTGCGTCCGTGAAACGACGGGCGCTCGACGAATATCGTTGCTCATGACCGACGCTACGGGTGAGAACCTGGTGTGCGAGCGGGCGGTCGGCATCGATCCCGAAGTGGTGCGCACAATCAGCATCAAGGCCATGGAGGGCATCACCGGGCAGGTGTTCACCCGAGGCGTTACGCTTGCCGCCACGGCAAGGGACGGAAAAGACGAAGCACGGTACGGGCGTGACGCCTTTCTCAGCACGCCGCTCGTGTCCACGTCGCTCGAAACGCAAGAGGGCGTGCTCGGAGTCCTCAACGTCACGGAGAAGAACGATGACACACCCTTCTCCGAAAGCGAAATCGAGTGCATTCGATCGATCGCCGACGCGGCGGCGATCGCAATCGACGGATTGACCAAACGCGACCGCCTGCACAAGTCGGTCAGCGTGCTCCTGCAGACGGTCGGCTTCCTCGCGGAGTACCGCGATGAAGAGACCACCCTGCACCTCAAACGCGTCTCCAAGCTCGCCCGAATCCTCGCGACGGAGCTTTCCCGGAGTGGGCCGTACGCCGACCAGATCAATCAGGAGTTCATCGACTCACTGGTTCAAGCGGCCCCGATGCACGACATCGGCAAGGTCGGCGTTCCAGACGAAATCCTCACCAAGCCGGGCAAGCTGACCGACGAGGAATTCCAGATCATGAAGACGCATACGGAAATCGGGCGACGGGTGTTGTCGCAAGCGCTCGATCCGAAGTGTCCCGTGCCACTACTCGAGATGTGCATCAGCATCGCGCACAGCCACCACGAGAGATTCGACGGTCAGGGATACCCGAAGCGCATCAAGGGGCACGAGATCCCATTGGCCGCACGGATCATCGCCCTCGTCGACGCCTACGACGCCATCACCAGCCGCCGTCGCTACAAGGACGCCTCGACCCACGATCAAGCCGTCGACATCATTCGTCACGAGCGCGGAGCCCATTTCGACCCCGTGATCGTGGACGCATTTCTCCGGCGCCACGAGCAGTTCGACGCGGTCCGTCGCCCCCTGACCGAAGACCAGTGCGAGACCGTCCAATCAACGCTCCGGAGGGCCGCCTCCGACTGACGAGTGCGCCTCTCGCCGTCTGATCCCCGCCCAACAGCCCGTTGAAAAAGTCTGATTCGCTCGACGAAAGCTGCTTCACTTAGCCTCGGCCCAATTTCGACCCCACGCGATGTCCACGACCACGGGAACGTCCAAAACGATCGCGCCCGCCATCTTGTCGCGGATCATCTCGGCCTCCGTCGCCGCGCGCTCCTCCGCCACCTCGAAAACGAGTTCGTCGTGGACCTGCACGAGCATCTTCGCGGAAAAGGCGCCCGTCTTCAGCTCGCGGTGAATATCGATCATCGCCCTCTTTATCAGATCCGCGGCCGAGCCCTGCACCACGGTGTTGACCGCGATACGTTCGCCAAACCCGACCTGCTGGCGGTTCCTCGATTGAAGCTCCGGAATCGGGCGGCGGCGGCCCAGGATCGTCTCGGCGTACCCGTTGCGTTTCGCGTCGGCGATGCACTTGTCGATGAACGTTCGGATGCCCGGATAGCCCTTGAAATACGCATCAATGAAAGCACTCGCCTCGCCCACGGGAATGCCGAGCGTGCGCGACAAGCCGAACGCGGATTGACCGTAAATGATGCCGAAGTTGACGGCCTTGGCGGCGCTGCGCTGAGCGGACGTCACATCGCCCACTGCGATTCCGTTGACCTTGGCGGCGACCGCCTCGTGTATGTCCTCGCCCGTGTGGAACGCCTCGAGCAGTGCGTCGTCCTTGCAGAAATGGGCGAGCAAACGCAGCTCGACCTGCGAATAGTCCGCCACGAGGAGCACCTGGTCCTTGCTGCCCGGGATAAACGCCGCACGAATTTGTTTGCCCGTTTCCGTGCGAATCGGGATGTTCTGCAGGTTCGGGTCGCGCGATGAGAGCCTGCCGGTGATCGCCCCGGTCTGGTTGAACCCGGCGTGCACGCGACCCGTGCGGGTGCAGACCATCCGGGGAAGCGTGTCCACGTACGTGCTCTTGAGCTTGGCAAACTCCCGATATTCCAAAACGAGCTTTGCAATCGGGTTGTCGGTCCGCGAGACCAACGCCGAGAGCGTTTCGGCGTCGGTGCTTCGCCCGGTCTTGGTTTTCTTGATGACCGGCAACTCGAACTCGTCGAACAGGACCGTCGCCAACTGCTTTGTCGAATCGACATTGAACGCATGCCCGGCCGCCTTATGCACCGAGGCGGTGAGCTCGACGAGCCGCGCCCCCATCTCCTCCCCCATTCGCTTCAACCGGGGCACGTCCAGCGCGATGCCGTTGTGTTCCATCTCGGCCAACACCTCGACCAACGGCATCTCGGTCTCCCTGAACAGCGGTTCAACATGGCTGCCGGACATTTGCGGCTCGAAAAACTCCATGAGCCGCCAGGTATAGTCCGCGTCCTCGGACGCATATTCGCAGACGATCGCCGTGTCGATCTGGTCCATCGTGATCTGGTTGCGCCCTTTGCCGATCAGTTCGGTGATCGGGATCATCCGGTGGTCCAACAGCGATTGCACGAGCGAATCCATGGCATGGGAGCGTCGCCCGGGATCGAGCAGAAAGCTCGCGATCATCGTGTCGAACGCGATTCCTTTTGTTTCGATACCGACCTGACGGAGCACGACGACGTCGAACTTGATGTTCTGGCCCACCTTGCCTATCGACGGGTTCTCGAAGATCGGCTTCAGCTTGCGAACCACCGTTTCCAACGGAAGCGCGGTGCCGATGAACGCCCGCACGGGGATGTAGGAGGCCTTGCCGGTTTCGAAGCAAACGGAGATTCCGACGAGATCCGCCGCGACTGGGTTCAGCCCCGTCGTCTCGGTGTCGAAGGCGAATACGGACTGGCGTTCTAGGGCGTCCGCGAGCCGATCGAGCGCTTCGACACTGTCGACAAGTTCGTATTCGCCAATCGGCTGCATCGAGGGCGCGGGCGACTCACTGTTGGAGGTGGGCGAGTCGGTCGCAATCGTGCCCCCGCCTGCTCCACCGAACGACTCCAGCGTGACGCTCAGTCGCGTGAAACCGAGTTCGCTGAATATGGGGCGCACGCGATCGACGGCGATGCCGTCAAACCGGCAATCCGCCAGGTTAAACGTCATTGGTACGTCCCGCCGCAGCGTTACGAGTTGCCGGGTAATCGGAAGCTGCGCGGCGAAGGCCTTGACGTTTTTCGACTGCGCAGGCGTCAACTCGTCGGCATGGTCCAACACCGCCTCCGCCGAGCCGTACTTGGCAATGAGCTTCGCCGCCGTCTTCGTGCCAATGCCCGTCACGCCGGGGACGTTGTCGGTGGTATCCCCACTGAGTGTCTGCACGTGTATGGCCTGCTCCGGCGTGTATCCCTTTTTCTCCAGGAGCCCGGTGGAATCGATCACTTCGTCCTTCATCGGGTCAAAAAGAAAGACGTGCTCGGACAGAAGCTGTTCGAGATCCTTGTCGCGGCTGACGAGGAACACGTCGACGT
>JADFHG010000364.1 GCA_022567365.1 Planctomycetota bacterium
CCGTTTGCGACGGATGAGGAACCACCCATGACCGGTCGCCCTCGTCGGGGAAATATGAAAACGACCTGACCATGAGCGTGTCGTCCCCCCATCGCAGGTGTTTGAACGTCGCCCCGCACCACTCCTGACTGGATACGATCATCTTCATTGGTTTCAATTCGATGCGATCGACAAAGACGGTCGTGAGGTATCGGTAGTGATAGTTCTCGGTCGGTATCTCCTCGGCCATGTTGAGTTTGAATACAGGTATCGCTCCGGGGGCGTCTCGCTCCGCCTTGACGCCGGATTCACCGTCCATCCACTGCCGGTTGAGCAGGTGAACGCGGGTGTAATGACGGGGTTTCCCGTAGATCACGTCCACAGCCCGGTAGAAAGACATCTCACAAAGGCCCGTGTCCCAAATGTCCAAGGCGCCGAGTGAGATGCGCGGCTTCGGCGCCGGCGGCGCCGCGTCGTCGCGATCATCGACCATGGCGGCGGGCGCTTGCGGTGCTGTATTGGTGCCACGGTCTGGCGCTTGCGAATTGCCGACTCGGCTTCGCGATTTGCCCGATTCCCGTGAATCGCCGCGCGCGAGCGGATCGGTCCGCGCGATTTGCCATGGCGGGTGTCTTGCGGGAATCGCCGTAGCGTTTTCGGTCAGCGGTCCGCCAACAGCCGCGAGAACGGTCGCCGTCAACCCCGCCGCAAGAGACATCATCCGCACCCTACAACTCCGACTCGGGGCGCTCCGCGGGCTTCGGCGGTCCGAAGAGCTCGGCCATATTGGGCTGCTCGAACACGAAGGCCGCTGTGACCGATTGATCGTCACAGAGGTGCTGGATCGCACCGACGACGGCGGCGTAGTCCAAACCGAGTCCAAGGATCTTACCCTTTCGAACCTCGGCCCGCCCCCCGAGCAGCTCGATCAGGGCGACGACGTCGAGGGGGGCCGCGACGGGTGGTGAAGCGTCGCCCCAAGGCGTGATCCGCATCGCGGTCAGCGTCTTGTCGCCGGCCAAGGCGCTGAGCGTCAGCGCGCCGTTCGGCGCCGTATACAGCACCGGCGGCATGCATGACGGGCGCTTTCCGAAAACGGCGATTCTCTTGGCACCTGTACGCTTAGCGTAGATGAAGCTCGGGCGGGTCGATGGCACGAGGTCGAGGATGAAAGCGTCCCCGCCCACCGGCGTCGATTCGATCACGCGATCGCCCCTGGTCACGAGGGCTTCATAGGCGGCGATGCGTATCCGCATGTCCTTGTCGTCGAGGAGGCGGCGAAGCGCCGTGGCAGCCGCCGCGATCCCATCGGAACGACCGAGCGCACGGATCGCCTGATAGCGGAACGGACAAAGTGGATCATTCGTGTGCATGCCCATGACGTCGACGGCGAGGTGGCTACCGAGACGCACGCCGGCGGCGGCGGCGTAGAAACTGACGTGGTGTTCCTCGCGATCGTAGAGGTCGTCCAGGAAGGGGAGGGCGTGTCCACGCAGGCCCTCGAGGCATAGGGCAATCTGCGCGTGGGGTCTATCGAGTTTGATGAGATCCCGCGCAAGCTCGCTCGCCCGCGCGGTCGCAAATCGGGCGTTGTCGGGGAGGTAGAGATTGCGGATCAACGCGAGCGTGTGATCGACGTCGTCGCGAAATCGCTCGGGAAGCGTAATCTCGATCGTTCGCGGAGAGGTCGCATTCGCGACGTGGTCGTCACGCCCGAAATAGGAGTTGATGCGGTCCTGGATCATCTTCGCGCGGGCGTGCGACGGCGACACCAGCGCGAGCATTGCCTTGCGCGAGCGGGTCACCATCCCGCCGTTGATGACGATTCCATCGAGCTCATTCGTGCGTGTCGCCGAATCTCCGCCCGAAAACGGGTTGAGGAAAACGGACCCGGCGGCGACGGCAACGACGTGACCGGCAATGGAGCCGCGAGTCGGGGTGTCGAGGAAACGCCTCAGCTCGACCGTGTAGAGTCGGCCGCCGCGAATCGACTTCGTGCCCGTTCCCGGCAATGCGGCGACCCGCACGTCGAACTCCACGCCTCGAACCGCACCGGACGGAATCTCGCCATAAACGGCGACCACAGCCGTATCGATGCTATCGACAAGCTGCTCGGGGGTGACGTTCGTCGTGCCCACGACGTTGCTCACGAAGTCGTGCCGCTTGTGAATGTAGTCGAGCAGCGCCCTGCGGATCGCCTTCGGGCAGTCGCGTGATCCCTTCGTACCCAACCCGACGAGGAGTCCGTACCCCCGGACGCGCAGCGGACGCGTGCCCACATAGTAGGCATATGAGGCAATCGTGTCGCGGAACACCGCCGCATGGTTATCGGACGGGGTTCGTGCGTCTACGCCCAGGTCCAGTTTCGCTTTGCTTTCAGTCTCCCAAATAAACGTACAGCCACCAATGAGCGGAGTGGTCGCCACAATGGCGGCGAAGATGGCGATTGCCGACCGCCAAGCCGGCTTGGCCGTGCAAGCCGGAATGGCCGGCGCGTGTTGGTTGGTTAGGTGATGCACAGTCGTGTCACTATAGGACCGAGACATGCCGCGGGTCAAGCGGCCTGTAGCCCAGCCGCCCTCGGCTGGGGAGGGAGGGAGCATAACACCTGCCAAGCCAGCTTGCCGGCAGCCCGCAGTTAGGCTGTCCATACGCCCGCAAGAACTCCTTGGCACCCGCAGGTCGAGTAAGACTGACCCGTATGCCAAGCCAAGCCGGTGCAAGCGATCAATCCGGCAGGGTCGCCCCGTTGTACACGTCGTAGACGCCGGCTCCGTTGAGCAGGTCGATCAGACGGAGCACGTCGTTGGCAGTTGGAAGACCGCTGCGGTCGGTGTCGTTCTGCCACATAGGCACAGGATCGACTACCCCGTTGAGCACATCGATCAGGAACAGCACGTCGTTGGCATTGGCGATACCGTCGCCGTTGGCGTCGCCGGGTAAATAGCCGATATGCACGCTCGTTTCGCTCGGTACATGGGTGATGATCGTCCACGCCGATACGGGAATCGGGCCGTCGAGGAAGACCGCAGCGGTCGCCCCGTCAATGATGATCTCGATGACACCGGGGGCGTCGCCCGGCGGGTTCGTCGTCACCAGAATGTCACTCGTCGTCACACTTTCCGCGTCGCCGTCAAACATAAGCATGATGGAGTCCCAGCCGGCAGCATTGCTACCGTCGGGAGCCGATGGCTGGCGAGCGTCGATGGCGCCGTCGGGCGGAGCGCTCCCGACGAGTGCGATCGTAGTCTGACTCTGCCCCTCGACAAGTGTCACGGTCTGGCCGGCCTGTACATTGTCGAACGTCTCGGATACCCCATTGGGCCATCGGACCGTGACGCTGTCCGTGGCCTCGGCCTCACCAATCCCGAACGTCAACCACTGACTGTCCATGGACAGAAAGCTCGTGCCGGCGTACACCTCCTTGGTCTGCGAAAGCGCACCAGCCGCGACGTCGACCCGGGCGCCGACGGCGTCGCGATTGCTCGTGGTCCCTTCGAGTTTGAGTTTCACCCAGTTCTCGTCGTTGCCGAGATTGTGGTAGAGCACGGGCTGCCCCGAGGTGTTTCCGTACGCGGTCAAGGCCACCACGACGTCGGCGAAGCCGTCGTTGTCGTAATCCCCCTGCGCGACGCCCGATGTGAAACGGCTGCTCAAATCGAGCGGCATACTGGATGTGTGGTTGACGAACCCGCCGCTGCCGTTGTTGAACAACATGGTTCCGGGATTTCCCAGGCCGGGACCGATGATGCCGAAGCCGGCCCCGGGGAGGCTTCCCGCGAAGAAGATGTCCGCGTATCCGTCATTGTCGAAGTCCGTGAACGTACACCCCCAGCCGAACTCGTACGCCGCCGCGTTGGCCGCCGCGGCCACGTTGGTATACGTGCCGTTCCCGTTGTTGCGGTAGAGCGCGTGCTTGAAAATGCCCGGCGGTGTGGTGCCGAGATTGGTGACGAAGATGTCGATATCGCCGTCGTTGTCATAGTCGGCCGGACCGACACCCATCCAGAAGCCGCCCGGCGACAGACCCGCGGCGGGTCCGACGTTGTTGAAGGTCACGCCGTCGAGGTTCTTGAAGAGCTCGATGGGCGTGGGTGCGAAGTTCACGTTATTGCAATCCGCGACGAACAGGTCGATGAACGGATCGTCGTCATAGAAGCTGAAGAACGCCGCGCATGCCCCCAGCGACGTATCGACGCCGGACGAGGCACTGATGTCGGTGAACGTCAGGTCGCCGTTGTTGAGGAAGAGCTTGTTGGCGTGCTGCGTATTCGTCGCAAGGCTCCCGATGCCCTCGATGAAGAGATCGAGGTAGCCGTCGTTGTTGATGTCGGCGAACACGGCGCTGCCGTGGGTCAGCGGTCCGACGATTCCGGACGAGTCGGTGATGTCCTCGAAAGTGCCGTTGACGTTGCGGTATAGCTTGACGGGGCTTTGCACGAAACCGTTTCCGTCGCCGGTGAGGAACAGATCCTGCCACCCGTCGTTG
>JADFHG010000365.1 GCA_022567365.1 Planctomycetota bacterium
ATCGATCTGATTCAATTTCTTTGGTTGCTCTGATTAGCCATGAGCGTACTTTTTCATTCTCATCACCCTTCAGGCGGGGCATTAATTCATCTCTGATATCTTGGTGATAATCATTGAGCCACTGCCGCTCCTGATCGTCGAGTAAGCTGTTATCGATCATTCTTTGGTCGATCGGTACTTTGGTGATGGTTTCCAGTTCAAATATTTTTTTGCCACCTTCTTTTTCACCGGTGTCGGTCACTATAACCAGGTTTTCAATCCTGATACCGTGCGACCCGAGCTGGTAATAACCCGGTTCATTAGAAACAATCATACCTTCCTGCATTGGTAAGTCAGCGCCCTTAGAAGCGATTCTTTGCGGGCCTTCGTGTACTCCCTCCTCAAGGAAAACCGCATCTCCTGCTGGTTGCCACGCGACCCGATTCGACCTCGATTGCTTTGCTTCTTAGACGTGGACATTCTTCCACTCCTGAAGCCCACCATGGGCCGAATAATGTCGACGCCCGATAACCAAACGGCAGAGTATTCTACGATCCCGTCAAGTGTTCGGTCAAGGAGGTTCCTGAGAAAAATGGCGCGTAAGAGATCATTCGCCAGCGACATAACAACTGCCAGATACACCAACAGTTTGGTCGCGCCCCGGTCCCTTTCTGCGCGTCGCACGCGGACAAGCCTGTCAGCCGCGGGGAGGTTGCCGATCGGGTCCGAATGCGCCCCGTTCGCATGCCACGGTGAACGTCTCGACGGTGCCCTTGAGTGTCTCCCAGGCCTCGCGGATCCGATCGGCTTCGGCGGGTTCGATCGCGCCGTCGTCCTCGATCGACTGCGTCACGGTGATGAGCAGGTTGCTGAACTCCATTACGAGACGCTGTGTGTTTTGGAGCAGCTCGGTGCCGATGTCAGCCAGGGCAGTGTGTGGGTTGGTCACGAAGAAACCACCGGCTTCGTGACACAACCAATTGACGACCGCCACGTCGCCCGTCGCGTCGGCGATCTCCGCGAGCCGGTCAAGCGGGTTGCGGGCACCGCTCGCATCGGGGTCCGTGGGATCCGACTCCTGGCACCACTTGTAGATGAGCGCGGGTGAAAGTCTCAGCTTGGCCGCGAGCGCCTTGACGCCGATCGCGTCGGCCGCCCGCTTGAGAACTTCGTGCGATTGCATTCGATACTCCCGTATAGCCCGTGACGACCTACCTCCACACGACGGGGCGCCGGCAGTATAATCCACTTCGGTGGATTGGCCAGCACACGCACGACCGTGGACGCAACGTGAACGATGACCACGTACAGACGAAGAGCGAGATACGGGCCGCGCTCGCCTCGGTCGCGATACGCCCAAGGAGGCGATTCGGCCAGAGTTTTCTCATCGACGGCAACCTCATGCGGCGACTCGCCGACTCGGCTGAAATCAAGGTCGAAGACACGGTCCTCGAAATCGGCGGAGGCACCGGCGGCCTGACCGACCTGCTCGTGCGGCGCGCTGGTCGGGTCATTTGTGTCGAGATCGACGAACGGCTTCAGGAGATCCTCGCCGATCGTTTCCGCGGCTCCGATGGTTTCGAACTTGTCCGCGGCGACGTCCTCGAGAACAAAAACCGACTGTCGCGAAAACTCGAGGCACTGCTACGCGACGACGCCCCCCCTCCGGGTGGCACGGTCAAGCTGGTCGCCAACCTGCCCTATCAGGTTGCGACACCGGTCGTGATGAACCTACTTCTTCGGTTTCCCAGCGTCCGGCGATTTTGCTTCACGGTTCAGCTCGAAGTCGGTAAACGACTCACGGCGCCGCCGAACTGCAAGGCCTACGGCCCGCTCGCGATCATGGCGCAACTGCTTTGCCGCATCGAGACAATCTGTGCGGTGCCGCCACAGGCCTTCTGGCCCCAACCGGCGGTCGATTCGGTCATGATGCGGATGGACGTCGGAGACTCGCCGCTTCCCGATCCCGATGAACTCGCCGCATTTGCGGCGCTCGTGCGGGGCGCGTTCGACCACCGACGCAAGACCCTTCGATCGGCCCTTTCGTATTTGTTTGACGCGGAGGGCGCGGCACGAATTCGAGACCACATTGACGAAAGCCGACGCCCCGAGACCTTCGACGTCGCCGAGTGGCTCGCCATCCATCGGCATCTGCAAGACTGAGCAGACGAAGGAGTCGCGCAAGTGCAAACTAGACTATTCGTATTACGGAAGTCGCTCGAGAAAGCTTGTTTCGCGGAGAAACTGTTCAACTTGTTCTAGCGCGACTCCGAAGGGACTCTAACAAAACCGAGCCGCGGGCTTCAGCCCGCGCGAACGCTGGCGGCGAGACGGCGGCACCGATACAGGTCTTCTTGGAGCCCCTGAGCTACACCCGCACGGGCCGGCATTGGTCGCGGAAGCCGTCTCTTTCACACCGAGCTCGGCGAGCCGCCCCGAACCGCCGTACCGCCGCCGTTCGTCTAAATGCTGGTCGCGATACGCCCCGAATCAAAGGGCCGCGTACGCCATTCGCCTGTTCCGTCGTCGCGCTAGTTCGCTGGTATACTCGCGCCCTAGGGAAGCGGCGTGGGCGACCGCCCATTCCGTCAACCGAGTCGATCCGGCCGGCGGCGCATCCGTGTGCAACAGGTCGGCCATCAATCCGTCGATTTCCTCGCGGGTCACCACCACGTCCCGGACGAAGATCCCAAGCACACGGCACACCGCGTATCCGATCGTCGGCGGCACCGACAGGACCGGCTTGCGAATACCGATGATCGTGCCGATCGTCTCGACCAACTCGCGGTAGGTAAACGTCTCCGGGCCGACCGCATCGATGATCCGATCCCGCGCAGCCAGCCCCTCGGACACCGCGAGGCTCGCGAGGTCGTCGACGTAGATCGGCCGAATGCGATATGCGCCGTCGCCGAAAACGCCGAAGAAAGGAAAGTTTCTAAGGACCCATGCGATGTTGTTGATGAGCACGTCCTCCTCGCCGAAGAGCACGGCCGGCCGAAGGATGGAATAGGACAGTCCGGACTCGATGAGCGCCCGCTCGAGCCTCCCCTTGCCCGAGAAGTATTCGAGCGGCGACTGCTCCGAGGCGTTCGTAATGCTCACATGCACCACGCGCCGCACCCCCGCCGCCGCAGCCGCGGAGAAGAGGGCCAGCGTGTTCGCGACCGCTGATTCGTGCGTGAAGTCCTTGTGGTTGAACCGGACCCAATACGTGTTGTAGAGGACCGACGCCCCGCGCATCGACTCCGCCATCCGATCAGGGTCGTCAAAGTGAAACCGCGTCGCCGCCACCCGCCCGCCAAACGGGTTCGGCCGGTCCGGCGAGTTCGTCAGCGTACGGACGTTGACCCCGGCGTCGAGCAAACGCCGAGCGATGTAGCGCCCCGAGTAACCGAACGCCCCGGTGATCAGATGGGTCTCTTGCGCAGCCATCCGCGAAGGCGTCTCCATCACGAGGCGGCAGCGGCGCGCGGCATCTTCGCCCCGTTTTCACAATCGACACGCACAGCCACACAGGAGCCACCGACTCATATGCATCCGATCCGCGTCAAGGGCAACCGAATTCCGGGCAGCCCTCCGGACAGAGCACCACACCCAACCAGACGTCGTATTCGCCGGCGCCGTTGAATAGGTCGATCACCCGCAGGACGTCGCTCGCGCTCACCCCGCCGGATCGATCCACGTCGGCGGACCAAATCGGCAGCGGATCGATCACTCCGTTGAAGTTGTCGATCAGCGTCAGGATGTCGTTCGACGTACTGATACAATCCGCGTTGACGTCGCCCGGAAGGAAGCCCAATGCCGTAAACGTGTCACTCTCGATGTGCGTGAAGATCGTCCACGCCGCCGCCGGGATGGCCGAATCGAGCACGAGCGTCACCGTCGCGCCCGAATGCTGGACCTCGACAATGCTTGGCGGCGTGCCGAGCGTCACCGAAATCGCGAAGTCGTCGGCCGTCAGCGCCGATGCGTCTCCGTCGAACGTAATCGCGATGGAATCCCAAGCCCCCACCGGCACTCCCGCCGAATCGAACGGCACACCCGCGTCGATTGCGCCGTTCGGCGGAAAGCTGAAAATGATGGCGATGCCCGATCCGTTCGCAGCACCGTTATGATCCACGTCGGCCAACGGCATGACGGGGGTTGCGACGGAGCCATCATCTTCGAGTACACCGTCGAGACCATCCGACGGACCGCCGTTGTTCCGATCTGAAACGGCCATCCCCGTTTCGGCCGAACCCGGTGAAACAGCCGGAATGAACGCGGCGGTGAGTGCTAGGCAAATCCAAACATTGAGGTACGATCGCATGATCCGTCTCCTTTCGATATGTACATCCACAATAGACCGACACCGCGATGGGCGCGCCCCATATCGCCCATCGATCGCCGGCGCGCGACTATCGGTAGGATAACCGATCGGACCATGGAAATCCAAGGATTCTCGGACGATCGCAGCCGCAACGCCGCTCGCCGCTCATCCAAGA
>JADFHG010000366.1 GCA_022567365.1 Planctomycetota bacterium
AAGGCGGCGGGTCCGCTGTGTGAACACGCCGCTCGACCGGTGTCGGATGGTCCGGTGCGATCAGTATTCGCCAATCGTCGTGAGCGCGAAGCGCATCGAGCAGTGGTCCGACGACGTGCTCATCGATGCGTTCGATGGCGCGTACCTTCGCATCGACGTCTCCGAGGTGGCCCGCTTCGTCCGGTGCCTCGACGTGAACCACGACAAGATCGTAGTCCGAAAGCGCGGCGGCCGCGGCGGCCCCTTTGGCGGCATAGTCAGTATCCAAAAACCCGGTCGCACCCGCGACGTCGATCAACTCCATACCGACACCGAGGGCGAGCCCGCGGACGAGGTCGACCGCGGCAATCGCCGCGCCTCTGGGACCGAAACGCCTAGTGAACGGTTCCAATTCCGTCGGTCGCCCTTGCCCCCAAAGCCAGATATCCGTGGCCGGGTTCTCGCCGAGGTCGCGGCGAACCTGATTGACACTATGATCTCGGAGCATGTCGGCCGCGCGATTCATGACGTCGGCAACCCACTCGGCGCCCGGACCGGTGGGCAGGTGTTCTTCAATCGGCTGACCGGGAATGTCGTGCGGCGGCGTACACCTGGGGCTCATCTCCGCACCCCTCGGCGCGATGAGAAGGTTGCGATAGGAAACGCCGGAATGAAAGCGGCAACGCGCCTCGGCTACGTGTTCGTTCAAGTCGTTGATGAGCTTGTCGGCTTCGGGCTGTGCGATATGCCCCGCGGTATAGTCCTCCATGCAACCGTCGACGACCGTGACGAAATTGCACCGGAACACGAGCTGATCCGACGGGACCGCAATGCGACGCGCCGCCGCCTCGATCGGCGCGCGACCGTCATAGCATTTGCGGGGGTCGTAACCGAAGAGTGAAAGCGTCGCGACATCGGTCCCCGGCGAAAAGCCTTCGGGCACCGTCCGCACGCGCCCCTGCCTTCCGTTGATCGAAATCCAATCGATCCACGGCGTCTTGGCGGCCTCGAGCGGGGTTCGGTCGTCGAGCCGTGCGACCGGCTCGTCGGCAGCACCATCGGGAAGCACGATTGCGTATTTCATCTCGTCCGTTCCACAGTCCGTCGCGACGCGAAGTGTATATGCGGTCACGCACATGTCCAGACCGTTCAACACCGTGATGGGCGGAGCGGTTCGCGACAGTTTAAGCGGCATCCAAACGACCCCGGAGGGATCTATGGCGTTTAGCCACGGGCGTAAGCCCGTGGGACTGTGGTAACGCAAACGCGTGAGCCCCGGAGGGGCGACACATGATTGCCACGCATCATTGCCACCCATCTTCGATCGTCGCACCTTTTCTGCCGCCCCTCCGGGGCTTCGGGACCGTCATGCGACACGTCCCACGTCCCTTACGCCCGTGGCTACATTCTACCGGCCCGCCGGGGCTCCCTAACGGTGCCCCTTTCGGCGTGGAAAACTCTTTGGGGGTGGACAAACCCGTCCTTCCCGTCTTCCATGGGTTTCATCCCGGATCGCCGGAACTTCGCCTGCGGAAACATTCACGCGCTACCTTTGGGGCGGTGTCATCCTTCCGCCGGACCCGTCACGTCCCCTGGGCACAGTTCGTTTATATGAGCCCGCACTTCGGAGCCATCGGGTTCTTCAGCAAACTGCCGTGCTTCGCTGCCGAGCGAATCACTCCCCCACGGTCGCGGCTCGGATCGCCCCGAACACGGCCCGGCGGGTTCGCGTCAACCCATGTCCACCGGATCGACGTCGACGATCAAGGAAGAGTCGCCCGAACGGAGCTTGCCCTCGTCGCCGAGATGTTTCATCAAGGAACGCTGATCCGATACGCTGCGCGTGCGAATGAGCAGGTCATAGCGGTACTTCCCTCGGAGCCGAGCCAGCGGGCAGGGGGTTGGTCCGAGTACGTCGGCGGCCTCGCACGCGGCAACCGTGAGCCCTGCTTTGATATCGTCGGCAAGCGACTCGGCGCGCTCCCGCGCACGCGTTTCGTGCTGATGGGCGACGACAATGCGCACGAGCCGACTGAACGGCGGCAGTCCGGCGCGGCGCCGCGACTCGAGTTCGCCGACGGCGAAACCGTCGTAGTCATGAGCGACCGCGCGTTTCAGCGCTTCGCAGTCCGGATCCATCGTCTGGACCACGACGGTGCCGGGTTCGTCGGCCCGACCGGCCCGACCGGCGACCTGCGTCACGAGCTGAAACAACCGTTCGTATGCCCGAAAGTCCGTCGCCGCGCCTCCCGCGTCAGCGTCGATCACGCCGACAAACGACACATGTGGAAAGTCCAACCCCTTGGCGATCATCTGCGTGCCGACGAGTACGTCGATCCTTCGTGCCGCGAAATCGTCGATGAGGCGACGGTACTGATCGCGGTGCCGCATCGTGTCGCTATCGACCCGCTGGATACGCGCGTCGGGAAACGCAGCCGCAAGAACCTTCTCGACCCGTTCGGTGCCGGCGCCGTGTTGCACGAGCCTGGCCCCGCAGGTGACGTTTGGGCACGTCGTGGGCACCGCCACGCGCGTGCGGCAGTAATGGCAGATCGCCCTGTCCGACGCCGCGTGGACCACCAGCGGCACGTTGCAATGCGGGCACACGATCCGCGCCTTGCACTCCGGACAGTGGATGCGCCGGGCGTACCCGCGTCGGTTCATCAGGATCATCCCTTGCCGGCCGTGTCGGAGCGCGTCACGCAGCGCGTCGATGAGCTTCTGCGACAGCAACACGGTGCGGCGCGCCTCGCGATACTCATCCTGCATCGCGACGACGTGCATTTCGGGCATGGCGCGATCGTTCGCCCGCCTCGGCAAGGTGACGAGGTGATAGGACGAACGGTGGTGACAGTTGTGCCACGTCTCGAGCGACGGCGTCGCCGATCCGAGGACGATCGGGATGCCCAGATGATGGGCACGCATGATGGCCACGTCGCGAACGTGAAACCGCGGCGCTTGGAGATTCTTGTAGCTCGATTCCTGTTCCTCATCGACGACGATCAGCCCGAGGTTGGCGCAGGGCGCGAACACGGCACTTCGAGTGCCGATCACCACGCGCAGGTCACCGTGCGCGATCGCGCGCCAAATCAGCGCGCGCTGCGCATCGGTCAGCCCGCTGTGGCTGACGGCGACGCGCTCGAAACGGGTGGCGAGGCGGTCCACCAACTGTGTCGTCAGCGCAATCTCGGGGACGAGCAGAATCGCCTGGCGGCCTGCCGCCAGAACCCGACGGATGGCGTGCACATAGACCTCGGTCTTGCCCGATCCACTCACACCATACACAAGCGTCGTGGAGAAGCCGCCGGCATCAATCCGTAACGCGATTTCGTCCACGGCCGCCCGCTGATCGGCGTTGAGCTCAAAACCGGGTTCCGCGCGCCGGCGGTCGAACGTCGGGGGGTCGCCGGCCTCCCTACGCTCGAGGATTTCCACAAATCCCGACTTGACCGAGCCGCGCAGCACCGCTGCGGAGGCGCCGGACCTCGCCAGCAGCGCCGAGATCCTCATGCCACAATGCGGCATCTCGCCGTCGTCGTTCGCGCCATCGACTTCCTCTGACGGCGGCGTATTCGACCGGATCTCCTCGGTGCGCACACTCGCACGGGCCATGGCAAGCGCTTCCAGGATCGCCCGCTGCTTCGGACCGATGCGCCGCCCCGCCGACTCGATCGCGCTCGGATCCACGAGCAGCCGCGCATAGCGCACGGTTTTCATCCCGCTTTGGTTGCGCACACCGGTTGGGATCATGGCCTTTAGGGTTCGTGCGATCGGGGCCGCATAATGACGCGCGATCCGTCGGGCGAGTTCGATCAGTTCGGATGAAAGGTAGCTCTCAGAATCGACGACGGACTCGATCTCCCGCAGCGTCGTGTCCCAGGTGCCTCGAGCGATGCGCAGGACGAATCCCTCAATGGCCCTTCCGCCGCGTCCGACCCGCACGTTGACGCGCTGACCGACCGCGAGCGTCGTCGCCAGTTCGTCCGGTACGGCAAAGGAGTACGTACGATCGACCGGCAGCGCGGGTGCCACCTCGGCGATCAGGGCCTCGACCTGCTCCCCCTCCTCGACCCAAAGACGGGGCGTCTGGTCTTTCGCCCGTTTGCGTCGCGCCATTGTTCGGCCTTTATCCGTGTTCCCCCTCGCTCACGACGGGCAATACCCGAGAATCCCGCGCGGCGTCGTCCGAGTACGGTCGCCTCGATCGGCGCATTGTAGACCACGGCCAGGCGAAGTCGAACGCGCAAGCGATCCGTCGACCTCGATTGTGCGCGATGGAAAGGACGCGGTCGGGCGGGCGAGGTTCCCGCCGATCCCCCTCCGTCCGTCGTTTGTCCGGCACACGGCGCGCCAGGCGCGGCCTACACCGATAGCAGCCTGTTGAAGAAGTGTTGTCCACCCGAGTTCGTAGCGTCCGCCCCCCGTGGCGGACGTAGGAAGGCGATAGCGGATTCGAAAACCACGTCCGCCACAGGGGGCGGA
>JADFHG010000367.1 GCA_022567365.1 Planctomycetota bacterium
GGCTCGGCGCGGCCCGCGGCTCGGTTGCCCCGGTAACATCGCGCAAGCTGAAGCATGCGGCTCAGTGGTGCGCGAGATCGTGCGGGCTGACGCCCGCGGCTCGATTAACCTCGTGACACCGCGCGGGCTGACGCCCGCGGCTCGGGTCAATCGGCGGCTCGGGTCAGTCGGCGACTTGGGTCAGCCGGTTGACGACGTAGCCGCCGCCCGCAGTGGCGGCCGTTGCGCGGCGTTTCAGACGTTGGCTCGGCGGGGGTCTCGCCGTTCCTGCCGCGTAGGCCGCGTAATCCGCCATGCACCCTGCGGCGCAGGCCGGTCTCGGCTCCAATTGCCTCCGCATTCAGGTCGCGTACAATGGGCTTTTCCGCGCTGGCATGCGCGAAACCAACTGAACTCGAGACGGAAACGCCCAATGACCCAAGCGCCAACCGAGCCCCAGGAACGAATCGTCAACCACTCCCTCGTGGAAGAAATGCAGGATTCGTACCTTACTTATTCGATGAGCGTGATCATGTCTCGGGCGCTCCCCGATGTACGGGACGGCCTGAAACCATCGCAGCGTCGGATCCTCGTCGCGATGAACGACCTCAACCTCGGACCGCGGGCACAAACCAAGAAGTGCTCGAAGATCAGCGGCGATACCAGCGGAAACTACCATCCGCACGGCGACGCCGTGATCTATCCGACCCTCGTGCGCATGGCGCAGGCGTGGAACATGTGCGCGCCGCTCATCGACGGGCAGGGCAACTTCGGCTCTATCGACGGCGATCCGCCGGCGGCGATGCGGTACACCGAGGCGCGGATGAGTTCGGCCGCCACGGCCCTACTCGACGACATCGAATACGAAACCGTCGATTTCGTACCCAACTACGACAACTCGCGGACCGAGCCGACGGTGCTACCGGGAAAGTTTCCCAATCTACTGGTCAACGGGGCCACGGGGATCGCCGTCGGGATGGCCACGAATCTCGCGCCGCACAACGTCGCGGAGGTGTGTGACGCGTTGATGGCGGCGCTGGACAACCCGGACCTCGACCTTCACGAGCTGATCGAACTCATGCCGGGACCGGACTTCCCCACCGGGGGCCAAATCTGCGGGCGGCGCGGCATCGTGGACGCATTCATGACCGGGCGCGGATCCATCACGATTCGCGGGCGATGCCACGTCGAAGAGGCGCGCAACGGCCGGAAGACCGTCGTGATCACCGAGATACCTTACGGCGTGTTGCGATGCACGATCACGGAGAAGATCGGTCTGGCGGTCAAGTCCGGCCTCATCAAGGACGTGTCCGCGGTCAACGACGCCTCCGACCGCAAACACGCGGTCCGCATCGAGATTGACCTCAAACGCGACGGCAACGAGGACGTCGTCATCAACCAGCTCTTCCAATATACGCCGCTCCAGAACAACTTTCACATCATGAACATCGCCCTCGTCGGGCGGCAGCCGCGCACGTTGACGGTCAAGGAGATGCTCTATCTCTACATCGACCACCGAAAGGACGTCATCAGACGCAGGACGGCCTTCCTCTTGCGTCGGGCGAAGCAGCGCGCACACATTCTCGAAGGGCTCATTTTGGCCCTTGGCGATATTGACGCCATCATCGAGCTCATCAAGAAGTCCCCGGATCCAAAAACCGCAAGAGCCGCCCTGATCGCCCGACCGCTGCGTCTCCGCGAACACGCCCAACTGTCAGGTCTGCTGCCCAAGGCGTTCGTCGAGCGGGCAACGCGAGACGATGGCCACCTGAGCAGTGCCCAAGCCGACGCCATTCTCTCGATGCAGCTCCAGCGCCTCACCGGGCTGGAGATCGAGAAGCTCGCGAGAGACTACGGCGTACTGGCGGAGGAAATCGAACGTCTGGACGGCATTTTGCGCGAGGACCGGCTCGTGATCGGCATCATTCGGGAGGATCTCGAGACGATCAAGCAAAAGTTCGGACACAAGCGCCGCACCGAAATCGTCGACGCCGTCGGCGAGTTTGCAATCGAGGAACTCATCCCGGACGAGCCGTGCGTGGTCACCGTCTCCCATGCGGGCTACATCAAGCGAACGGATGTCGATTCCTATCGCAAACAGGGTCGTGGCGGGCGCGGCGTCCGCGGCGGGAGCACCAAATCGGGCGATTTCCTCGAGCATCTCTTCGTCGTTTCGACACACGACTACATGCTCTTCTTCACGAACCGCGGACGGGTATACTGGTCTCGCGTGTTCGATCTGCCCATCGGCAGCCGGACCGCACGCGGTCGGTCGATCAACAACATCGTCAGCATGCTCCCCGACGAGTCGCACCGGGCGATTCTGCCCGTCAAGGCGTTCGAGGAATCGTACATCTTCTTCGCCACCAAGAAGGGCATCGTCAAGAAAACGCCCATCTCGGCCTTCTCTCGTCCGCGGCAAAGCGGCATCATCGCGATCACGCTCGATGACGACGACGAACTCGTCAACGTGGAGCGGACGACGGGGAGCAACGAGATCGTCCTCGGTTCGCGCCGTGGGATGGCCATTCGTTTCATCGAGGAAAACGTCCGACCGATGGGTCGCGGCGCACGCGGTGTCAAGGGGATGACGCTTGCCGCCGGCGACGACGTCGTCGCAATGGTGGCGATCGACCCCGGATCCTCCGTCCTCACCGTGTGTCAAAACGGTTTCGGAAAGCGCACCAACATCGACGAATATCGCATGACCCGGCGCGGCGGCAAAGGGGTCATCAATATCAAGACGACCGACCGCAACGGCGAGGTCGTCACCGTGAACGCCGTCAATGACGACGACGAGTTCATGATCATCACCGCCAAAGGCTTCATGCTGAGAAGCGACCTGACCAACGTCCGCGAGATCGGACGGGCCACGCAGGGCGTGCGGCTCATTCGCATCGCAGCCGAAGACAACGTCGTCGCCGTCGCCAAGGTCGTGAAGGAAGACGACAGTGCGTCGGAGGCGAAAGACAACGGTGATGTAACGGAGGGGGACGAAAACGGCGGTGCGGCTGAGGGCAGAGAAAACGGCGGTGCGACGGAAGGCCCAGAAAACGGCGACGGCCAAGATAGCCAGGCAAAGGCCGCAGGCGACGGCGCAGATACTCAGACCAAGACCCCTACCGACACCGGCGGCGGTGCGGATGACCAAGCGAAGCCCGACGACGAGACCGGCGAAGAATAGTCGAACGCCACACGCAACCGACGGGTTCGACCGGGAGGGTTCAACCGACACGCTCAAGCGGGAGGGCGAGGCTCCTGCCGAGCTCTTTCCCGGCATCGCCCGAACGGCAAACGAGCGGGCAGGGAGACTCGTCCTCTCGACGGCGCCTTGACCAACCCGCCGGCGGGGCATCCTCGGTGTTACTAGGAACGTACGGTGCATCAAGATGCACCCTACAGATCTGCGGCAACAGCCCACCGCCGCCATCGGGATCGAATCGATTGAAGCAAAGAGGCTGGATCGCTGCGGTCGCCCCCGGAATCCTGATCGCCGCGACCGGCGTGGGCGCGGGGGACTTGCTGACGGGCAGTCTCGCCGGCTCCGCGGTCGGGCTTGTCATTCTGTGGGCGGCTGCGGTCGGCGCGGTCGTCAAGTGGTTTCTCAACGAGGGCATCGCCCGATGGCAAATGGCCACCGGCACCACGCTGCTCGAGGGTTGGGCAACGCACCTGGGCCGCTCGATTCGGTGGATCTTCCTCGGCTACTTGATCGTATGGACCGTGTTTGTCGGCGGCGCGTTGGTGAGCGCGTGCGGCATCGCCGCGACAGCGCTATGCCCGCTGTCCGACGATATCGGCACGTCGAAGATCATCTGGGGCATCATACACTCGTTTGCGGGCGTGCTGCTCGTCGTTGTCGGCGGATTCCGCCTGTTCGAACGGCTGATGGGCCTTTCTATCGCGGTCATGTTCGTGACGGTTCTGACCACGGCCTTCTTGATCCGACCCGACCTCGGCGAGGTCGTCCGCGGTCTTACGTTTCCGACCATTCCAGAGGGTGGTCTCGGGTGGGTGCTCGGTCTCCTCGGCGGCGTCGGTGGCACGGTGACGCTTCTCTCCTACGGTTATTGGATCAGGGAGGTGGAGCGAACCGGATCGCAAGGGCTGCGTGCATGTCGGATCGATCTCGCCTTGGGATACGCGCTGACGGCCATCTTCGGCATGGCGATGGTGATCATCGGCTCGCGCGTAACACTGTCAAAGGGAAACCCGAACTGGGCTCTGGACCTCGCGGACCAACTCGCCCGCGCGTTGGGGGAATCCGGCGAATTGGGTCGCTGGGTGTTTCTCGTCGGTTTCTGGGGCACCGTGGCGTCGAGCCTATTGGGCGTCTGGCAGAGCGTGCCCTACCTATTCGCCGATTTCCTCCATCTGCGGCGGCCCGGTATCGAGGCGGAACGCACCGCGATCGACCTGACCGCTACGACAAGCTACCGCGTGTATCTCGTGGCCATATCGGTCG
>JADFHG010000368.1 GCA_022567365.1 Planctomycetota bacterium
TAAAAGAGCTAGATAAGCGAACGAGGTTAAGCCTTGTGAAAAAACTCAGGATTTACTAAGATCCTAAATCACCGTCGTTCCAGTACCACAAGATGTTCGTCTCGCGTCACCTCGGCCCGCAGGAGGCCCGTACCGTCTTTAGCAATACTAAGCGTCCACGCCGCCTCCTCGTCTCTCGCAATGACTCCCCAAACCGAAACCTTTGTATCCGTTCCTGGTATGAGATACTCCTGATCCGAGATCGTGAGTTCGACGGGAATTTCACGGTACCAGTTGCTGTACTGTTGCGGATCCGAAACCTCGATGCGAGCAAACTTGCCCGTGTCTCCGCTGTTGAGCTGTGAATGCGACAGGCGAAATATCCAGAGGTCTTCGAAATCCCGTGGGACTTGATCATGGAGGACGACTTCGCGGGTTTCGCTGGGTTTTCCATCTCTCCCGAATGAAACGAGTGCTTTGCCAGCAATTCTCACATAATTCGCTGTGGTCCTGAGTTTGTCATCTGAGCCGGATAGTGGTGAGGCGGTTTCGGTTCGAAGAGGCTCCATGGATACGTCGTCATACGTTCCCCATGTGTGTACCTTCCCGAGGGAGCCCAGCTTCTGAACCTGTCGAACAGTCCATTGACCGGTCACATTCTCGAAGGTCCCCTTCATCTCTCCGGCTACGTTCAGCACCGGACCGGTGCATCTAATCGCGTAATTCTGAAACGCAATTCCGGTCCAATCGGGAGAGGGCAACGGAAATACCGGTAAAAAGTCAGCGGCGTCGTACTCGGGCAGTGTTATAGTCCCGGGAACCGGCGCTGGAACCGGCGGGGCATGAACGGCAGCCGAGATCTTCTTCTACGACGGCGAGACGATCACCCAGATTACGGACAACGGGCTGTCGAATCAGGGTGTTCGGGTCAATGACAACGGAATGATCACCGCCTCGGCGTTCGACTTCTGCCGCGCTCCTATGGAGTCGGAAGTCTTCGTGTACGTCGATGATCAGGTCATCCAGATCACCGGCGGGCAATCCCAACCGGCGGTGAGTTGGATCAACAACCTCGACCAGGTCGTGTGGATCAGCAACGACCCGGTGACCTTCGTCGATCGTATCCACCTCTGGGAAAACGGATCGAGCGTGATGATTACGGACAACGGGCTGGTCCCCAAGCTCAACAACCTCGGCGAGATCGCCTTCACCGGGCCCGACGAAGGGCCCTGGAACGCCTGGCTGTGGCGCGACGGGGAGATCATCCAGGTCACCGACGAGGGGTTCGCGCCCGCCGCGTTCAACGACTGGGGCGAGATGACCTCGCTCTGCGCCCCCATCCCCGAGACGGACATCTGCCTCATGCGCCGCATCCGCACCGGCGAGGCCGACTTCGACGGGCACATCGACCTGAAAGACGCCGCCGCTTTCCAAAACTGCTACACCGGTCCGGGCGACTTCGACGGGACGGTGGGCGGGTTCGACCGCCTCTGCGACTGCCGCTTCCTCGACATCGACCACGACCGCGACGTGGATCGTGACGACTACGCCCTCTTCGCCACCGCGATGACCGGACCGGAATGACCCGCTCACTTACGTTCGGGGCTCGGATCCGGTCGCGGTTCGGATCGGACATGCTTCAGCTTGCGCGATCGTTCAAATGTGAAGGAGCACCGCGCCAAGTCCGTAACACCGCGCGATCGTTCGTGGATGACCGAGCGTCGCGCCAAATCCGCTGCACCGCGCGAAGTTCGTAACACCGCGCGGGCTGAAGCCCGCGGCTCGGTTTTGGATGCTCCAGCCCGCGCGATCGTTCGTACAAAGGCGACCGTTGTGCCCGGTCGGTCGCGCCGCGTGGGCTTCATCCCCGTACCTCAGGTGGGGCGCGGAGGCGTTTCCCCGTCCGATTCGCGCTGTGAAATAGACAAAAACCGCAGCGCCCGGCCTGTTGATTTTTGACCCGGGCGGTGATATGCTTCCATCGTCGAGCCGTCGGCTTTGTGTGGCCGGATGCCCTCGGCCGATAAACTAAGGAACTCCAACGGAACCTGTATCGGTGCTGCCGTCTCGCCGCGAGTGTTCGCGCGGGCTGAAGCCCGCGGCTTGGTTTTGTTAGATTCCCCGAACGTAACGAGGCACAGTATTTGCGATCCGGCGAATCGACCGGCAGGCCGGCTTACCGGACGGATGCGAGCGGAAGAGCGAAGAGACGACGACGATGGTTGACCTTACAAAGCTGCGAAATATCGGAATCTCCGCCCATATTGATTCGGGCAAGACCACGCTGACGGAGCGGATTCTCTTTTATTGTGGGCGGATCCACCGGATGGGCGAGATCAAGGGCAAAGAGGCCTCGGCGACCATGGACCACATGGAGCTGGAGAAGGAACGGGGCATTACCATCACGTCGGCCGCTACCCGGGTCGCCTGGAACGACTGCCACATCAATCTGATCGACACCCCCGGCCACGTCGACTTCACGGTCGAGGTCGAGCGGTCGTTGCGTGTGCTCGACGGGGCGGTGCTGGTGCTTTGCGCGGTGGGCGGGGTCCAATCCCAATCGATCACGGTCGATCGCCAGATGCGCCGCTATCGCGTGCCCCGCATCGCGTTTATCAACAAGATGGACCGAGTCGGTGCCGACCCCGCGCGGGTCGTCTCGGAGTTGGAAACCAAGCTCGGCCACGTGGCCGTGCCGTTGCAGATTCCGATCGGCGCGGAGGACACTTTCGAGGGCATAATCGACCTCGTCCGCATGGTCGCGGTGTATTTCGACGGTCCCCGTGGCGAGAACGTCCGTGTTGCGGAAATCCCCGAATCACTCGAGGAAGAGGCGGACCGTGCTCGCCACGGTATGCTCGATACGCTGAGCCTCTACGACGACGAGCTGATGGAGGCGCTGCTCGAGGACGACACCGCGACGGAAAAACAGGTCCGTTTGGCCGTGCGCCGCGCGACGTTGAGCCGGGAGATCACCCCGGTCCTGCTGGGGGCCGCGTTCAAGAACAAGGGCGTGCAAGCGCTGCTCGATGGGATCATCGAATACCTGCCGTCTCCCTTGGATCGCGTGGCGTATGCTTGCGATCTGGCCAACGAGGGGGCGGAGGTGGCGATCACTTCCGACAGCGATGCGCCGCTCGTGGCGATGGCGTTCAAGCTTTGCGACGAGCCGTTCGGACAGGTCAGCTATGTGCGTATCTATCAAGGGTGCATCAAGAAGGGCGGCGCGTACAAGAACGCGCGGACGGGCAAGATGCAGCGGATCGGGCGAATCTATCGCCTGCACGCGGACAAACGCGAAGACCTGGAGTCCGCGAGCGCGGGTGATATCGTCGGGGTCATGGGCATCGACTGCGTCTCCGGTGACACGCTTTGCGGCGGCGAGATCAATCTGTCGCTCGAACAGATCCACTGCGCGGAGCCGGTCATCTCGGTTTCCATCTCACTCGAACGACCGGCTGATCGCGATGCGGTGTCGAAGGCCCTCAACCGGTTCGTCAAGGAGGATCCGACGTTTCATACGCGCTTCGACGAGGAATCGGGCGAGACCATCCTCTCGGGAATGGGCGAGTTGCACCTCGAGGTATACGTCGAGCGGATGCGCCGCGAGTACAACGCGGAAATCACCGTGGGCAAACCGAAGGTCAGCTACCGCGAAGCGCCCACGGTCGAGACTCCGTACAATTACAAGTTCAAGAAACAGACCGGCGGTGCCGGGCAATTCGCGCATATCGTCGGGCGGCTCGTTCCGCTCGACCTCGACGACGCCGTGGACTACGAATTCGAGAGCACGGTGCGCGGCGGCAACGTCCCGACCGAATACATCTCCTCAGTGGACAAGGGTTTCCAGATGGCCCGGAGCAAGGGACCACTGGCGAAATACGAGGTCGTCGGTGTCAAGATGATCCTCGAGGACGGTTCGGCCCACGCGGTCGATTCGTCGGACCTCGCGTTTCAGATTTGCGCGAGGGCGACGTTTCGCCAGGTGATGGCCGAGGCCAAACCCATCATTCTCGAACCGATCATGAAGGTCGAGATCGAGGTGCCGACCGATTTTCAGGGCAGCGTCGTGGGCGACCTCTCTTCAAGGCGGGGGCTCATCTCCGGCACCGAAGCCAAAGCGCGGGTCACGATCATCACCGGCGAGGTGCCGCTCGCCAATATGTTCGGCTATTCCACGGACCTGCGTTCGCTCACGCGGGGGGAGGCGACGTTTTCGATGGAGTTCGCCTGCTACCGCCGCACGCCGAGCAATGTGCAGGACGAGATTATCGAGACCCGCCGCGCCGCCGAGGCGGCCGCGAAGAAGTAGGGGCCAATTCCTGTAGCGTCCGAACGACTCGACGGAGCGGTCGCAAGGGAGTAGCGCCCGCCATCCCGTAGCGTTCGCCCCCCGTGGCGGACGTGGATGTAGGAAACGCTCCCGACG
>JADFHG010000369.1 GCA_022567365.1 Planctomycetota bacterium
GCGGACGGCGGAGTCGGCGGCGTGACTCCGCGTGGCGGCATTCACTTGGCCATCTACAGCGAGCGGCCATCGATCCCACAGGTCGTTATGCACAAGCTCGAGGCCGACGGGACGCTAGGTGAGGAAGTGCAATCGAAACGGATTGACAAGCGAGGGGTCGTACGTGAGCTGGAGGTCGATCTGATCATGAACGTAGACGCCGCTGAGAGCATAGCGAAATGGCTTTCGGAAAAAGTCAAATCGATCCGAGACCAGGGGCGGCGAACTTCGGGTGGGTAGCAAAGGGACCAAGCGATGCGGTACCCAGTAGTGACGGAATTCGAAAACTTGGCGGCAATTGGCCAGAACTTCGCGCATTGCCGCGATACCACGAGCACGACTTCGGTCGAAGTGTATACGTTTTCGAGCGAACGCGAGGCGGTCATTGAAGATGATTGGTCGTGTCAAGCCCCGGCATCGACCATCCGGGCGAATGATCCTCTCAGGAAATCGATCGACGAGCACCAATTGCTCCCGTATGACTGGGACGGTCAGGGTGCAGACGCGCCGAACCAGACGGCGGCCGCCAATGCAGAGTTGGTCGTCGAGGTAGCACGGGAATTCGGACTGATCCCGGATCGGGTCGTTCCTTCCTGGTAGGGTGGGCTTGGTGTCTACTTCCGCCGGGGCAGTCGGTACGGCCTTTTTGAATGCCTTAATCCGGGCGAAGTCGCGGCGATGTATTCGGACGGGACCGGCACACCCGCGGCGTGGGATCTTCACCCCGAGCGTCTCGAGGTCGAGCAGGCCATCGAGACAATTCGGGCTTTCCTCAATGGCTGATCGTCCGGCGGGCATGTATCGATGCGGACGCCCCGTTGATCCGGAATTCGATCCTGAGGAACTTCTTTTCCTAAGGTGCCGCGAGGACCATATCGACAACGGACGTTTGAACCCGCTTGCGATTCGTGTTCAAAACCAATCCGTCAACCGCGGCAAGTATAGCGAGCCTCACTGGGTGCTCTTTCCGGACTTCTTGACCTGGAGGGTGGCGTCACTACGCGTTGGCGACATACCCGAGGCGCTCTCGGGACCTCCTCCGATATGCGTGCCGTATACGTTCGCGGTCGAGCACCATCCCCTTGACGACAACTACGCGCATTCAGAAATTCGCGCACGCAAGAATGGCATTTACAAACCCCGCCTGAATTTGACGCATTCAGTAAAGCTCGAATTTCGATCACGGCTCGTCGAGCGCGCTCGCATCATCGCTCATCAGTGAGCCTCGCATTCTTACGTCGGTCGCTGGACGCCCGAAATGCACCGGTGCGGTCCTGAGAGGCGGACCGATACCGCGACGGTTTGTCGGTCGACAGAACGGCGTGCAAATCACGCTCTATTGGAAACCGTGTCGAGCACATGCGATACAAACTCACTCATTGTTGAGCATTGCGACTGAACTTGGTTCCAACGCTGCACGAGCCCTGCCAAGGGCGGGAGAGCTTGAGTCGCGGACCTGTGAGATTTTCACGCGTCACATCCCATGGCCTCTGGCGAGTGCCAAACGCGTCAGTATCAACGCTCGACCGAACGAGTTGCCAGAGTAGGATACCCTACGAACGGCGGACGCGACCCAGCGATCGCACCTCGCCTCGTCTTGCGACTCAGGCGACTTAGCGTTTCGGTGACTCTTCGTTTCCGCCCTTCAGTGTTCCGGTTTTTCAATGTTGCAACGTTTCCCCGTTTGATTGCTCGAGCCTTCACCTATGGATCAGTCTTTCGTTCACTTACACGTACACACACACTACAGCCTGCTCGACGGCGCGACGCGCATCGACGATCTCGTCGCGCGGGCCAAGAAGTTTGACCAGCCCGCCGTCGCCATCACCGATCATGGGAACATGTTCGGTGCGATCGAGTTCTACCTGGCCGCCCGAAAGGTCGGGATCAAACCGATCATCGGGTGCGAGACCTATCTCGCGCCGCGCAACCGGCGCGTCAAGACCGCCACGAATGACAAGGACGCGTTCCACCAGCTCCTCTTGGCGATGAACCTCACCGGCTATCACAACCTCATCCGCCTTGCGAGCATCGGCTACACCGAGGGTTTCTACCGCAAGCCCAGGATCGACAAGGAGGTGCTCGCTGAATATTCCGAGGGGCTCATCTGCACGAGCACGTGTCTCAGCGGCGAGATCCCCGCGGCGCTGCTCAAGAAGGATCGCGCAGCCGCCGAGGAACTCGCAAAGACGTACCTGGAAATCTTCGGACCGGACCGATTCTTCATCGAGCTGCAGGACCACGGACTCGACGAGCAGAAGATGATCAACCCCGAGTTGCTCGATATGGCCGATCGGCTCGGGGTCGCGGCGATCGTCACGAACGACGTCCACTACCTCGACCATGCGCACGCCGACGCGCACGACGTGCTATGCTGCATCAACACCGGCGCGCAGGTCAGCGACGAGGACCGCTTCAAGTTCTCGACGGACCAGTTCTATTTCAAGAGCACCGCCGAAATGGCGGACGTAATTCCCGGCAGACCGGAACTGCTCGCGAATACACTGCACGTCGCCGACATGTGCAATCTCGAGCTCGACCTGACGCAGCGGCACGCCCCGGTCTTTCGCGTGCCGGATGAGATCACCGACGACTCGGGGCGGCGGCTCACCGACGGGGACTACCTTCGCCGCCTCGTATACAAGGGCGCCGACGAACGCTACGACGAAATCAACGCCGAGCTGCGCGAGCGGATTGATTACGAACTCGAAGTGATTACAAGCAAGGGTTTCGCGAGCTACTTCCTCATCGTATGGGATTGCGTCAACTTCGCCCGCGAACAGGGCATTCCCGTCGGCGCCCGTGGTAGCGGTTGCAGCGCCGTCGTCGCCCACTGCCTCTACATCAGCGATCCAGACCCGATCCGTTACGGACTGTACTTCGAGCGGTTTATGGATCCGGACCGAGACGAGATGCCCGATATCGACTTGGACATCTGCCAGGTCGGCCGATCCCGGCTCATTGAATACGTACGGGTCAAATATGGGCACGTCGCGCAGATCATCACGTTCAACACGCTCAAGGCCAGAGCGGCCGTCAAGGACGTCGCTCGGGTCATGGGAATGGGCTTCACCGAGGCGAGCGAGCTTACCAAGCTGATCCCCGCCGATCTCAAGATGACTATTGACAAAGCCCTCAAACAGGAGCCCGAGCTGAAGAAACGCTACAAAGATGATCCGCAGGTCAAGAAGATTTTCGACACCGCGCGGACGCTCGAGGGGGTCGCGCGAAACGCGGGCATCCACGCGGCCGGCGTGGTCGTCGCCGACGAACCGCTGGACAACTTCCTCCCGCTCTACAAGGCCGCGGGTAGCGACGTGATCGTGACGCAATACGACGGACCCACGGTCGAGCGCTGCGGTTTGCTCAAGATGGACTTCCTCGGCCTGCGCACGCTGACCACGCTCGAACGGGCGCGCCAATTGGCGGAGGCCGGCAGGGGCAAGACGATCGACCTGAACGCCGTCGGGCTCGAGGATCCAAAGGTCTACGAGCTTTACGCCAAAGGGGACACGAAGGGCATCTTTCAGTTCGAGTCGGGCGGGATGCGCGAGGTGATCATGCGGATGAAGCCCAACCGCATCGAAGACCTCATCGCAGCGAACGCCCTCTTTCGTCCCGGACCGATGGAGTACATCCCGGAATACATCGCACGCAAACACGGCGAACATTGGACGACCCCGCACCCGATCATGACCGAAGTGCTCGAAGAGACCTACGGTATCATGGTCTATCAGGAGCAGGTCTCGCGGTTGGTCAATCGGCTCGGCGGCATCGAGCTGAAGAGGGCGTTTCGTCTCGCGAAGGCGATCAGCAAGAAAAAGACGTCGATGATCGAGGCCATGCGCGGCCCGTTCATCGACGGCTGCCAAGAAAACGGCGTGAAGAAAGAGACCGCCGAGCAGATCTTCAACGACATCCTCAAGTTCGGCGGGTACGCGTTCAACAAGGCCCACTCGACGGGCTACGCGATCCTCTCATACAAGACGGCGTGGATGAAGACGTATTACCCGGTCGAGTTCATGGCCGCCGTCATGAGCTTCGAGATGTCGAACACCGAGAAAATCGCCGAGTATCGACGCGAGTGCGGCGACATCGGCATCCGCGTCGATCCCCCGTGCATCAACGCGTCGGAGTGGGATTTCAGCGTCGATCGCCACGAGGTGGCAGACAATGGCACGCGCGCGGCGGCGCCCGACCCGAGCCGCGGCGCACCCGTCGCCGCGACGAAAAGCGACGGCGACGGCGGCGGCGATGGAAGTGGAACGGCAAGCGGGGGCGGCGGCAAAGTGCGTGGTCCGTCGATTCGCTTTGGGCTCGGCGCGATCAAGGGCGTCGGCGAGAAGGCGGCGGCGG
>JADFHG010000370.1 GCA_022567365.1 Planctomycetota bacterium
CAACAGCAACAACAATCGAGCAGCGATGAAAACAGCCCACTGCTGCCGGGGTCGGCCGAACTGAAGCTGCTTCGGTCGAGCCAAAAGCGGGTCAATCAGCGTACGGCGGCGATCGACGAGGCGCGCACGGCAGGCGACGAACCGGAGGCGGCGCTGCTGCGTTCGCTCGAAAACACCGTCGAGCGCCAGGCGCAATGCGCGGAAATGGCGCGGGAGATTCGCGATCGTCGCAACCAGCCATAGGCGTCGTATGGGGAGCAGTGAATCATGGGCATGGAATCAAACATCCATGGACGCGTTGCTACGAAAACGGTCGCCGGCGGCCATCTCGATGACACGCAGCCCGGCACCGTGACGTTGCGCGAGGTTCGCGATCTTCCGAGCCGCGGGCTTCAGCCCGCGCGATGGTCGGCGACTGTTGGCTCGTTCCGCTACAGCAAAACATTTCCGGATTTCGCACGCTGGATCCACCGACCTTCGCAATGCATCAAACAGCGAGAGATCGCGCGGGCTGAAGCCCGCGGCTCAGCAGAGAGGAGTGCAAGACGCACCATTGCACCGCGCGGGCTGAAGCCCGCGGCTCGGGTTGGGATTGCGTTGCTGACCGTAGTGATGGGATTGGCAGCAGCGCCGCCGAGCCGTGCGGATACACCCGTGGATCGGTTCATCGCCGACCTTGATTCGTCATCCTCAATCCCGGCGGACGTGCGCGACATGATTCGATCGACGTGGCAGCGCTGCGAGGATTGCGACGGCGGTGAGTTTCTCGCGCAGGGGCTGTCTGTTTTCTCGGACCGTTTTCGCGAGGGTCTCGACAACTACGATTCCGAAAAGTACGAGCGCGCGGCAAGCGTCATGGGATCCCTGGTGGAAGATGCGAATCCGTTTGTCGCGACCAACGCGGCGGTATGGGAAATCAAAGCGCTCATCGCAATGGATCGCCCGACCGATGCGGCGGGCCTGATCGAGACGCTGTCCGGTGGCGAAGTGGACCGCGCCGCCACTTATTCGTATTTCGCGGCCGAGATCGACTTCTTGCGGGGGTTCTGCTTGCTCGCCGATTTGCAATATGACGAGGCTGCCATTGCGCTCAGGGCGTTTCTCACGCGCCATTCGGACGCGTCGCAACGATTGGTCATCTCCGCGCAACAGATGCTCGCGGAACTCGCCAATCGGCAACCGGAGCGGATCGGCGAGGTCACGGACCTGATGGATTACTCGGCACGTCGGTTGCGGATCGGCGATTCCGGCGGGGACGTGCAGGGTCGCCAGCAACGCATCCTCGAGTTGCTCGACAACCTCATCGAGGAGGCCGAGCAGCAGGAGCAGAACGCCAACAATAGTAACAACTCCGGCGGCGGGCAGGATCGTTCGCCGCAAAGCCCGATGCCGCAGTCCCAATTGCCGCAGGGGGGTGACAGCCGCATGAAACTCCGCGAGTCCCGCCGCGCAAGCCCGGCCGACGCCTGGGGCGCCATGCCGCCCGCCGAGCGCGAGCGCGTCCTGCAGGCACTTCGCGATAGCTTTCCCGCAAGGTACCGGCGACTCGTGGAACAGTATTACGAACAGCTCGCCAAAGAACCGTAAGCCATGCCGCCGACCGCACACCGAGTTTCGATATCACCAAGGCGACGCGACGCGATGCCGTTACGTGCAGTGGTTGCGGTGTATGCAGGTTGCTGGGCATTCGGGCTTGCGGCCACCGTACACGGGGAATCGGTCACGCTGATTCACATAGACGGCGCCGCGATAATCGGCGAGTGGATGGGCTCGCCCGACGGGAAAACCATCGAGATCAAAGCGGCCGCCGCGGCGCGCAGCATCCCCATCGACGATCTGGCGGCGATCATCTGGATGAAGGCGGTAGAGACCGATCCAATCGGCGACGTAGGTTTTCATCTTTTTGACGGTGGCTATCTTTCCGGTGTGTTGGTGCGGGGCGATTCGAGCCACGCCGCCGAGACCATCGTGGCCAAAACGAGGTTGGGCAGCGCGACGAAGATCCCGTTCGCAAAGCTGGCGGCGGTGCGTTTTCATCCGGTCGGCACCGCTCCGGTGGCGGCGGAACTCTTCCGGGCGGCCTTGGAAGATCGATTGTCCGCCCACGATGTGCTGGTTTCCCGCGGCGACGCGATGGGGAAACCGCCGAGATCGCTTCGCGGAACGCTGATTGCGCTTGATGAGTCAACCGGTTCGTTTCGCTTTGGCGATCGGACGCGGAAATTTCGCGTGGCCAAGATGTACGGGGTTGTGCTCGCGGTCGGTGTCGATGCCGCTCCGAGCTACCCGGCCACGATCGAGTTTACCGATGGATCGCGCATTTCCGGCGAGGTCGTCTCCGCCAATGGTGATAGCGTGCGGCTTGCCGCGTCCGTGGGATTTGACGTGGATGTCGCGCTGACCGACGTCGCGCGAATCACGTTTCGCAGCGAGCGCGTGGTGTACATAAGCGACTTGACGCCGACTGCCGAGCGCGTCGAGGGGCGGCTTCATCGCCCCTGGCCGGTCAGGCGCGATCGTAGCGTAGCCGGCGGCCCGCTGTCGATCGGCGGGCGCACGTTCGAGAAGGGGCTTGGGGTTCATAGTCGAACCGAGCTGACGTACGACTTGGCCCGGGCATACCAGACCTTTGCCGCCACGATCGGTATTGACGACTCGGTCGGCGACAGGGGCAGCGTTGTCTTTCGCATCCTCGGGGACGGGGTTCAGCGGTTCGCCAGCGGCGACGTCGCGGGCCGGCACGAGGGCGAGTCGATCATCGTGGACGTGAGCGGTGTCAGCGAGCTGACCCTTCTCGTGGAATACGGCGAGGGGCTGGATCTGTCTGACCACGCGGACTGGGCGGACGCGCGGCTGATCCAACCGCCGGCGGATCGTACGGATCCGGGTCGCTGACGGTTCTCGGGTGGACTGTATGATTGCCATGGTCCGAAAAACTCAGCGCTGTGCGGTCATCCTGCTGTTGTGGCAACTATTGCTCGCGTCGGTATGCGCAGCGCCACAACTTGACGCCGTGCGCGCGGCACCGCAGTTTGACGCTGCGCGCGCCGCGCCACAGGCCCCCGTGGTGCGCACATCCAACGAAAACGGTGGTGCGGAATCGACCGACTCATCCCAAACCGGTCGGTCTCGCGGTTCGGATTCGCCAACCGATCGGGTCGCCGCGGACGCCGACCTCCGCCGCGTCAAGAAAGCCGAGCAAGAGAGGATCGACATGATCGAGCGGGTCGCGCCGTCGGTCGTGTGTATCTTCGACGAGGCCCGGCGGGGGGGCGGTTCGGGCGTTCTTATCGACCGCGAGGGTTACGGACTGACCAATTTCCACGTCGTCGCCGGCATGTTGGACACGCGGCACGGATCCGGCGGGATAAGCGACGGACGCCTCTACGACCTCGAGGTGTTGGGTATCGATCCGACGGGCGACGTGGCCATGTTTCGCCTGCTCGGTCGGGATGACTTTCCACACGCGATCATCGGCAATTCAGACGCGGTCCGCGTCGGCGACACGGCCGTGGCAATGGGTAACCCGTTCGTGTTGAGCGAGGACTACACGCCGACGGTCACCATGGGGATCGTCACCGGAGTCCATCGCTATCAGGCGGGTAGCAACAACCAACTGGTATACACCGATTGCATCCAGATCGACACCTCGATCAACCCGGGCAACTCGGGCGGCCCTTTGTTCAACGGGCGCGGCGAGCTGATCGGTATCAACGGGCGGATTTCCGTCAACACCAGGGGCCGATTCAACGTCGGTTTCGGATATGCGATCTCGACCGCCCAGATCCGGCGGTTCATGCCCGGACTTCGCGCGGGGCTGCTCACCCCCCACGGCACGCTTCAGGCAACGGTCGATGACCTCGAAGGGTTGGGCGTGATCTTTGACGAGATTCTCCACGACGCCCCCGCCTACAACGTGGGTGTTCGTGTCGGCGACGAACTCGTGGCGTTTGACGGCGTTCCCATCCGTTCGAGTAATCACTTCGCGAGTCTGTTGGGCACGTATCCCGCGAACTGGCCGGTGACGCTCACCGTTGGGCGCAACGGCAGTCGTCGTCGCGTGGTGACGCGATTGGAAGTGTTGCCGCCGCGCATGCGCGCGCCCTTCGAGGTGCACCGGTCGATCAACGAACACGAGATCGAACGCGTGCTGGATGCACACCGGTCCGCGACGCTTGGCGGAGGGAACGCGCCACGGGTTAAGCGCTTCACCTGGACCGTGCGTCGTGAGAATCTCAATCTCGGTCGCGACGGTCACATCGCGGCGCCTCATTTCGGCGGAGGCGCCCGCGTATTCGAGGCGTCGCGCGCCGGCGACGGACCGGTGCGGATGAGCGAGCGCGTGGCGGGCGCGGTGCCCGGTATGCGCATCGAGTTCGACGAAATACGGGCCG
>JADFHG010000371.1 GCA_022567365.1 Planctomycetota bacterium
GGCCGCCACAGGGGGCGGCCGCTACTTTTGGCCGGACCGGCTTTCGGAGCGGCCGATATTTTTTGCCGGACCCGTATGCGCGTACCGCGGCCACACCGGCAATCACGGTGTTCTCAACGGACTGCCAAGGCACTCCTCGCGCCGCGGCAATCAAGCCACTGGTCAGCCCTGCCGAAGCACTATCCGATGTCCGCACGTCAGACAACGGCGACACCGGTTGGGGAGCATCCGCGCACCGCGGAGCCATCCACCGGCGAAACGCCCGCTCCCGCGTCTTCTCCACCCAATACCGGACGGCGATCGGAAACGCACCATCCCAGACCGCCCGTGCATCGTCAGGGCGTGATCGGTTTGCACGATGGACCCGCACCGGCGACCCCCGCCGCCCAAGTGGAACTGTCCGATATCCTGATCCGCCCGCGGAGTTTGCCGTGGATCGTCGCCGCGTTCTTGATCGTAACGCTCCTGACGTACGCGGTCCGCAAGTCCGACTACGACCTATGGGGACACGTGACCTACGGCGCGCTCTGGCTGACGTCCGGCGTCATCTCCCACGACCCATACGCCTACACCACCGGCGAACAGCTCTGGATCGGCCATGAGATCGGTGCCGAGATCGTGTCATGGCTGGCGTATGATTGGGCCGGCGAGGCGGGTTTGATCACACAGAAGATGATTATCGGCATCGCGATCGCCCTGATCATGTGGCGCACCATGCCGAAGGATCCACGAAAGACTTGGCTCGGGCTGCTCGTGTGGTTGATGTGTGTCCACGTCATTTCGCTCTACCTCGTGGTCCGACCGCAGCTCTTCACATACCTTTGCACGGCGGCGGCGGGCTTCCTGCTATACCGACACACGCACCGCCCGACGCGGCTGATATGGCTGCTCCCCGTGCTTGCGGCCGTGTGGACGAACTTCCACGGCGGCTACGTCGTTCTGATCGGTCTCATTCTCCTTCATCTGGTCGGTCCACTGGCCCATTGGCAACTCGGACGCATCCGCCGCGCGGGTGCGGCGATCGGCTCGCGCCCGAGTCTTGTGCTCGGCGGCGTGCTCGCGGCCAGCGCCGTCGCGACGTTCGTCAATCCATACGGGCCGAAAATCTGGGTTTGTCTCTACAAGGCCCTTTCGAATCCATATACGAAGGACGTGATTCGCGAATGGCGCTCGCTTGACTTGCTGCACCCCACACGCCAGGAAGTGTTGTTCATCATGCTGCTCCTTGGGCTCGCGACGGCGGCATGGGGGGCGATCCCCTGGCGGCGACTGCTCCGCGGCGATTCGCGCGACCGCGCCGACGCCACGGGGCTGCTCGTGTGCGCCGTGACGGCAGTAATGGCGATCGACTCATACCGACACATTCCGCTCTTCGCGATCGTCGCCGCCCCATGGATGCTCTTGTGGGGTTATCGCGCGTGGCGAAGGATGGCCGACGCCGCTCCGATCCGTGCGCGTCTCTTCACGCCGGCGGTCCTGGTCGCGGTGTTTCTTTCGCTGCTCCCGACGCTCCTGCCGACCGTGCTGCACCCCGAGCCGCGGCTCGCGCACCTGAGCCCGATGCCCGAAGGCGCGGTGCGCTACATTCAGGAGAACCGGCTCTCCGGCAACATCTACAACGGCTTCAATTGGGGCCAATACTTGCTCCACCACCTCTACCCGCAGTGCAAAATCGGCATGGACGGACGCTATGACACGGTCTACTCCGAGCGTGAGTACGTCGCGAACTTCGCATTCGTCAAACAGGGCGTCATCGACCGAGCCGTCGAGCCACCGACGGACTTCATTCTCGTCCGGTCGGACGGTCCGGCCAACAAGCCCCTGCGCGATCATGCGGATTGGAAGATCCTCTATGAGGACGACACCGCGCGACTCTTCGGCCGGGTCACCCCGCTCATCGAGGGATCCCGATACGCAATGGTCACGTCGTACGTACCGATCGCAGCGGGACACTTTCCATAATTCCGGTTCGCAATTTGCTGTTCGGGGAATTGGCGCGGTACGCTGCTGTTGTGACTCATACTACTCCGACACATAACAAGTGAACACGTCAGTAGTTTCATCGTCCCCAATTCGCAGGCAATCGGAGTAATACCTGTTCAGATGATCGGTGTCGGAGTAGTAATTGCCGGCGCTGTTGCAAACCGAACCGCGACCGTAAGGGAGCAGCTTCCTTGGTCCGCTCCCTTGCGGTCGCGGTTCGGACAAGATGCAAACAGCGCGACAAACTACACTGGCACGGGGTCCACGAGCCGCCTACCGCTCCATCGCCCAATCGAACGACACGCGTTCGAAGCAATCGAGCGTCGAGATCGGGCTGGTATTATAGACCTTCACACCGGTGGTCTTGAGCACGGTCGCCCCGTAGGAAAGCATCCGCGCCATCTTCGGAAACTCCGTATGCTCGTGGTTCTTGGACACGTCGTCGGTGCCGAAGAAGTGCGTGTGACCGGGGGTATGGCGAAGATCCAAGCCGACGTAGAAAATCTCGGTGAACCCCATGTAGACCGCGAGCTGCAGCGCGAAGTACGAAACCGTATAGCCGCTGTATATGCCGTCCGCGAGGTCGTGGCTGAAACCTTCGGAGCCGAGCAGTTTCAGGCGAATCCCGAACGGTCGGCCTTCGAGCGTGAACATGAACCGGGTCTTGTCGAGCAGGTTTTCCCGCATGTCGAACAGGCGCTGATCCATCGTGCAGTGATAGTGCGTGTCGGGGTAGACAAGGCTGGATCGATTCAGCCCGATGACGATTCGACGCTGCAGTCTGGTAAGGTCCAAACCCTCGAGCGACGGTCCCGACGCGAGGATGAACACCTTGCAGCCCTTGTGGGCGCCTCGAAAGTCCTGGATCTTCTCGAGCGCCATGTCAGCCGTCCCACCATTGCCGGTCAAAAGTCACGTAGCGAATCCTGGCCCGCGCGAACGTGTAGACGCCATGTGCCACGCCATGGCGGTCGACAACGAACGCCGGATACGAGACCTCCTGCGGTGTCTCGTCGATGTGTTTGGGCGCGGACCACGACACTCCCCGATCGCGCGTGACCGCCAGACTGAGCGGGTAGCGCCTGTGGAGGCTCGTGTGGTTGTACACGACGCACATGGCGTCATCGACCACAAACGTGGCAAGCCCCGACAACGGGTTGGGCAAGGACGTACGGATCAGCGGCGACCACGTGCTTCCGCTATCCGCGGAAATCGCCCGCAGGCAATATCGGTCGTCGCCGGTGGGCCGGAGCATCATCGTGAGTTCGCCGCCGTCGTGTGACGCGAAACACCCCTGAATCGCCTCGCCGCCGGCGAAGCGGTGGCATTCGCTCCAGCGTTCGGCGGATGCGTCCGATTTGAGGACGATGCTCTCACCACGCTTCTCGTCATACGCGGGCAGCAGATAGCCGGAACCGTTGAGTGCAATCGGTGGGTGGCGGATCATCGTACCCTGCGGCAAACGCAGCATCGTCGGCGTCGACCACGTCGCACCCGTGTCGTCGGAATGCGACGCATATATATCCGCGCTGATCCAGTCGTGGCCTTTCAGCGAAACGAACAGCAAGTGCACTCGCCCGCGGGGTCCGAGAAAAAGGACCGGGTTTCCCAGCGAGTATGTAAGATGCGCGAGGATGCGCCGCGGGCGCTTGAAGCAATCTTCACCGGCGCGGCGCAGCGTAAACACGAGTATGGCGTTCCGCGTCTCCTCTTCGGCGTACGCATACCAGGCGATCAGCGTGTCACCCCCTTCGGTCAGCGCGATGGTCGGGCAATGACATCGCGGATACTCGGGAAACACGCCCCCCAGGATATCTTGCTCGAACATTTGAACCCCATAGACCTGCAACCGACGGAGCATACCAACCCAATACGACTATCGGATTGCCGATGCGCTGTACTTTCGCGTTGACTCGCGGGCGGATTCGAATCATAGGGTCCGGGTACGATTTCAATTGCGCTCGCGAATTGAGGACGAGTGGGAAAGGGAGTTTCGACGAACCAACGCGGTTTTCGGACCCGGCGGCCTGTTGGGTGCGATCCATCGCCAAGCTCGACACCCGTCAAGCCGTGATCAATCCCGCGCTCCCCAGCGGCCTGTTGAAGAAGTGTGGAACGGGCTAATAGCCCGGTACGTGTTTAGCGGTTCTTCGCCAACGCACGGTAGTCGCGATGTAGATGGGGATGATAGCTCGCTGCTCCGGGTTAGTCTATTGGGCGTGGTTTTGAACTAGGCCAGCTAACACAGGAGCAACGAGCATAAAAGAGTAAGGTTTACGTCGGATTGGACTACCACCAGGCGTCGGTTCAGGTGTGTGTGATGGAACATCGGGGTGAGGTGCTGTTGAACAAGAGCGGTCCCAACGACGCGGGAGCGATCATCGCGGCGATCCAGCGTCACGGCGA
>JADFHG010000372.1 GCA_022567365.1 Planctomycetota bacterium
ATAGATGTAGCCTTCGCCTGGGGTCAGATCAATAATGACGTACCCCTCGGCAAAGTCATTTAGCAATACGGCGTCCCCTCCCGTGGTGACGCTCATTGTTCCAGCACCCACTGCCGCTGTTGCCTGTACGTTTAGCCCTGTTTGCTCTGGCACCTCAGCCTGATACAGACTTCCTTCAACAGCCAGAGTTCCGCCGTTCTCAACGTAACGAAATACTCGACCGTCAGGGAGAACCAAGCGAGTTCCTAACCGGTGATGCTTAGTTGACCCAATCGTATACTGAGCGCCAAAATCGGCACGAATTGTTCCATATGGAAAAGCCATATTATTGTTCTCTTTCCATGAATTAGCCTGCTGGCTTCCCTTGCCTTACAGAGGGGTAGCGGGGAAAGGCCAGACAAGCCCATCACTCCGCTACCCACCTGAAAATCTATTGAGCAGCAATCGTCAAGAAAATGGCCGTGTTCTCAAGGTCTACGCCCACTTCCATCACGTAACCCACAATAGCTTCGTCTCGTGCGGACTCGTCGTAATCCAATTTTGTTACCGCGCCAGGATCAGTTTCAGAAGCACGAACGTGATTACCAAGAACAGGAAGCGTGCTAGTACCATCAAGCAGGACTGACGCCGGGCCGTAAGTCTGTATCCACCCGAATCCACTCACTGCTATTACCGAAATACCACAGCCAATAATAAGGCCGGTCGCCGGGGTTGCAGTAACAAGCGCACCCTTGTACGGGTTCTGCAAAAGGGTGACGGTTGTGGCAGTTGTCATGGCGACCTGTACCACTTCATCGCCTGCCAATGGCACGGTGAAGAGCCCAGCGCCTGCTACCAGTGGATGGCTCGTGATAGCGTACATCACACCCTGACCAGCGTCATCGTCAATATGGATGTACCCCTCGTCAAAGTCATTTATCGCTATCTCAGTTGCACCATTGGTAACACCAATGGTGGCTGACCCTGAAGCTACAGCCGCAGGGACAACCAGCAAGTCGAAGTTCGCACCCAGCGCGACAACGCCCGACATCTGCGCCAGGGCCTCTGCGACAAGCACACCGGGCACAATGGGTCGCCCCGGGAAGTGCCCGGCGAAGAACGACTCGCTGCCGTCAATCCGCCAGATGCCCGACCCCCGCCGACCGGGGTCGAGTTCGACGACCTCATCGACAAATCGAAAGGGCGGGCGATGCGGGAGCGCGGCGAGGATTTCCCGGTTGGTCTCCGCTTCCATCCCTGTTCAGCCCTCGGCGACGGCGCCTTGATCCTGAAGAAACTGTGCGAGCGCGCGAAGTGTCTGGAATACGCCCTTGTTTAGCGTTTCCGTCGCGACCTTGATGCCGAATTCCTTCTCGATGCTCGTAAGCAAGAGCAGCGCATCGAGCGAGTCGAGATCCAGGTCGCTGTCGAACAGTGGCATGTCATCCGGAATCTCGACGTCAGGCCCAAGCTTGAGATCGCGACGGAGGATCTCACGCAGACAATCGACCATCCGGGTTTGAGGCAACGGAATTGTCAATGGCCGCGCGTCCTTCCTCACACTGAGATTCGCGACGGGATTGGGGCCACCCGCCGATTTCGGTAGGATGAATGTCCTCCCGCTACACCATAGATGGGGCGAAAGACGGGTGCGGCAAGCGACCGCTGACACCACTTCATCAGTGCTGTTTCACCGCGACGCCGCAAACGGATGCCCCCGCGCACACCCCACCAGTCAGCATCGTCGAGACGCGAAGGCGTGTCAAGCCGAGCGCCACCTACCGACCGCAACCCACCGACCGAAACGCCCGCATGACGGATTTTCCGACCTATCAGCCTGTTGAAAAGGTAGCGGCCGCCCCCCGTGGCGGCCGTTGGGTGCCCACGAGCGCGAGGTTTGGGAGGGCGACGCTCCTCCCGAGCCGCCGCCCGCCGAGCCGCCAACCGCCGACCCCTCAACCATCAGCCGCCGGAACTATCACGGGCCGGACCGAAACCTCTGCCTTTCACACGACCCCGACGGGCCGTCAACGAGCCGCCTCGAGTTCGTCGAGCGACACCGCGAAACGCGCGATCATGTCATCGGTGAGAAGAAACACGCCGGGGCGCCCCTCGACCGCCGCATACTTTCCGGCGTCGGGATCTCGCGCGCAGGCGGTGGACGACACACGGAGGGTTGCCTGCGATCCGTCCTCGTTGTCGACAACGACGATGTGCGCCGGTGTCGTCAAACCAAATGCGCCCAGGTCGTCAACTTTGTACACCGCGTACCGCGAGGTCCGAAGGTCGGCAAGCTGTGCGAGCAAGTTCTTGACCTTGTCGTTGTCGAGCGGCAGATCCGGCAGCGCCGAATACGTCCAACGCGCTCCCGCCGGATCTTGCGAGCGCTCGAACGAATGGGTCTTGCCGCCGGTTTGGATGGAAAAGCGCGACACGCTCGCGTCGTCAAACTCGAGAACCGTGTCGCTTCGATACTCCGTCAGGAGCGTGTCATACACCGGTCGGTCGAGGCGATACACGGTGGGCTGATCGGATCGCATCGCGTACACCACGCCGTCGTGATCGGTCAGCGAGACGCGATACTCCTCCGCCGGCGGATGCACCGTGACGGGCACCAGTTTCCGAGGGGGTTTTTCCGAACCTTCCGCATCGTCCGATTCCGTCTGCGATTTGCTCGCATCGTCGTCCGTCTCAGTCGTCGAGTCGCTCGCATCGTCGTCCGTCTCAGTCGTCGAGTCGCTCGCATCGTCGTCCGTCTCAGTTGTCGATTTGCTCGCATCGTCGTCCGAGTCCGTCTCCTCCACTGGCGCCGGCTCGAGCCGAATCGTCGGAGGCGGTTCGTACGTGAACGCGATCGTCACGGCTGGATCGTGCAGACCGTAAGCGCTTGGCTCGCCCTGCTCCGCCACAACGCGCTCTGCCGTCAGCCCGGCAAGCGTCTCTACGAGCTTGTCGAGGCCGTCGGACCGAACGGCATCGGTTGCCGGATCGAGCATGGTCCAGACGCCGTCCGGGCGACCGAACTTGGCGGTCATGCGTCCTTCAGCGCAGGGACTTCGCGTCGAAATGGTCAATTCGGTCACCCGGGTCTCGGCCACGTCGAAGATTCTTCGGTCGCGGAGACCCGCCGGATCCTGCAACAGTAGGCCGACTTCGGCGACGCGGACCTTCGCGATCGAAACTCCGTCGTTCCAACGAACATAGACGAGTCTTTGAGCGGCCTTGTCCGTGTAGTCGCCGACCGCGATCCGCTCGACCTGTTCGCTACCGGGGACCGTCAGTCGAAAAGCGACCTGTGGCGAATCCAGACCGTACTCCGCGCCGGCGCCGGTCACGCCATCGACGAACGCGACGGCCTCCAGGTCGTTGATCGCCGCGAGCAGCGCCTTCACGTCGCTTTGCTCGGCCGGCTTGTCGCCGTCCTCGAAGCGCCATCGCCCCTTGTCGCGCGCGAGGATCGTTGTTCGATCGGGTCGGACGATTTCGATCCGGTTGGCCCGCGTGACTTTGGTCGCGACAACGTCCATGTCCCGCCATTTCAACATGTCGGGATGGATCCTGTCCGCCGAAACTTTCGACAGAGTCCCGACGATCGATCCGTCGCCCGTGCGGAAGTACGTCTGCGAAGACTTGCCGATTGGACCGCGATCCGACAGATGCAAAACATGAATCGTTGTCACCTCCCGCGGCGCTTCAGGCTCTTGCGATTCGGTATCCTGCGTTTCCTCGCCCGCATCAGCCGGGGGGTCGTCGTCCTCGGACTCGGCGGCATCCTCCGATTCTTCCTCTTCGGGTTCGATGGTCTCGACGACGGTCGCGCGGACCGTCAAGGCGGCCGGTTCCAGTCCGTACATGGGGAGCTTCTCGTTCCGATCGTCATGCCATTTGATGGCACGAAGACGCGCGATCTCGAAGACCATTTTTCCGACCTTGTCGGTCGCTCGGGCGGAGGCAGGCGCCTCCATGAGCCACTCCGCCCCGTCCTTGGCAAACACGTATGAGATGGGGTTCGCCGTGTCCCGGCGATCTTCAATCTCGATCCGGGTTACGTCGGCCGCGTCGAACTTCCAGACCTGCTGATCGCGATAGTCCAGGAGCTTTTCCTTGATGATAGTGGCAAGACCCATTTTGGCGACGCAGATTCGGTCCGATCCCGCGCGACGGACGTAGGTTTCCCGCGAAGCACGCTCTTTGCCGATCTCGACCGTGACCGTTTTGTCGTCCTGGTCCGTCAGCGTGATCGTCGCAGCGGGCGGATCGAGACCCGCCTCCCGCGGAGAGGGTGCTCCGGGATCGCCCGGCCCATAACTGACGTCGTATTTGATCCGTTTCAGATCCCGACCGAACCGTTCCACATCGTATGACTTGACCGCCATATCCACCGGCGCGGTCATGCG
>JADFHG010000373.1 GCA_022567365.1 Planctomycetota bacterium
ACCTCGATCGCTTTGGCGCGATCGGCGGCCGACACGCCGGTCGTCACGCCGAATCGGCTATGGGCATCGATCGACACGGTGAACGCCGTCCCGAAGCGCGTGGTATTCTCCGGGGTTTGCAAATGAAGATTGAGCGCCTCACACCGACCACGCGTCATGGGGAGGCAAAGCACGCCCCGCCCGTTCTTGAGCATGAAGTTGATGGTCTCGGGTGTGATCTTGTGGGCCGCAATGACGAGATCGCCTTCATTTTCGCGAGCCTCGTCGTCACACAGGATGATCATCCGACCTTCACGAAGATCCTCGAACGCCTGTTCGAGGGAAGAAAACGGAGACACCTTTTTTTCGGTCATGGTCATGATTGCCTCGTGTAAATCACCTTGTAAGCCATTCTTCTGAACAAGTTTAGTGTAGTGATTCAAGCTGATCGTCTCTTATCCGAACCTAGGGCCGTGAGGGAGGAGGCGTGCTTTCACTGGCAAGGCCAGCTTGCTGGTGGTCAATCCGCTTCCTGACGGGCGCGGTTCGGACCAGGATACGCCTCCCCAATTCTGAATTACTAGTATCGTGTTTCATATGTCCCGCGACTCTGATTCTCCCCCGAGCCGCGGGCTTCAGCCCGCGCGATGTCACGAAAGTTCGTGTGCGTAATCTGCGCTCCCAAGATCGCGCAAGCTGAAGCATGCGGCTCAGTTGGTCGTGAAACTTGCAAGACAGGGTACTACAAGGGCGGAACACCCGCGCGCTGAACGGATCGTCGACCTGCGCGGTTCATTGGCGACGGTCGATGAGCGAGTCCATCGTTCGCGCGAGAGATCCCGTCAATGTTCGCCGATCGAATGCCTCGACGTCCGCGTCGCGCGTCCAAGCCCTAAGGCGACCCTCCCTAAACATGCGGTGGAACTCGAGGATCGCGTGCTTGGTTTCGTCGACGTTGCCGGGTGTCGCGCAGATTCCGACGCGGGTCTTTTCGATGATGCGGCGCATCGGACCGTCGGCCACGACGGCGAGCACGGGATTGCCCGTCAGCATGTATTCGAAGAGCTTCGCACGGATGTACAACGTCGCCCCCTCGCCGGCGGCCTCGACGAGAAGCACGTCGGTGTCCATCATCGCCTGGAACGCGGACCTCTGCGACATCAATCCGCGAAACGCACATACCCGCTCGAGGCCCAGTTCGCGGACCTGTTGGACTTCGTCGGGAATGACGTGGCCGACGAGTTCGAACTCGATCCCGTCTCGCGGCACGGTCCCCTCGTCGATGAGCGACTTGAGTGCGTGAAGAAATGTCGTTCGCCCTTCGGTCTCATAAATCCTGCCCACGTGGGAGATCCTCATCTTGCGGCGCCCTTCGGCTTCGGTCGCGCGCTCAAATCCTGCGGCCGCAAGGCGATCGAAACCGTTGGTGATGGTCACGAATCTCGACGGTTCAATGCCCGCATTCGTGTCCATGAGTCTCTTGGCCATTGCGTCGCTCGCCGTGACGATCCGGTCGGCCGTGCGCACGCACCATCGTTCCAGTCGGCGTGCGATCTCGTCGTGAAAGCGTGTCGGTTGCCCTCGCTTGGTGGCCGAGTATAGGTCGCGGAAGTCGGCGATCCACGGGCGGCGCGTGCGGCGGGCGAGCAGTCCTGCGGCGACGTGCGATCCGATCGGCGGCGCCGATGAGATGATGACATCGGCGCGTCGAGCCTCTCGCACGCACTTCGCACGCACGCACATCGCCCACGGCAGGTACGCCTGGCGCATGAACAACCAATCGTTGACTATCCCAAACGCCCGGAACGCGCGCGACCCTCGAAACCCGGTCGCAACGTGCCGCTGATTCGCCACGGGATTGGTCGGACGTTCGTCGCCGGCGCGGCGCCGCCTCAGGAACGACATCGCCTTTTGTAGATTGTGATTCATCAGGTACATCGGCGAAGTGACCCGGACGACCTCGACGTCGTCACGCGCGAAACGGAGCAGATCCGCGTCGTGGTGTTGCCCGAGATGCTTGTCGTGGACGGTAACGACGGTGACGTCCCAACCGAAATCAGGAAGATGCCGGGCGAAGCCGGCCGTTCGGAGCGAGCCCACGCCTCTCGCCGGGGGGTAGGCCAGGGTGACGAAAAGGGCGCGCGGACGATGCCTCGACTCGGATGCGAAGCGCGCCTCGGAGGCGTCGCTACCAGTTGCATCTTCGATCTTCATGAACGCAGGAACCCGTGGCAATCGTGCCGTATCGGATGGGTGCGCGGATCTCGCCGCGCAGCCTCGCGCAACCCGTGCCATCGTATCGGGCGAAGCCGCTCGGTTCTTGCGGGCTCATCGCCGGCGCAGGAGCAGCATACGTCGCAGAATGTCCCGTTCACCTTTGTCAAACGTGTTCGTCGCCAAACCCGCGCCGAGGTATACCGCCATGAACACCACACCGGCCAAGGCGCACTGCGCCGCCGAACCCAGTGAAGCCATTGCGGCGCTCGGATCGGATTCGCCGTTGCCCATTGCCGCGACCCACTCGGCCGCCGGCGCCCATCGCGAGCACGCGGCCGCCCCCGCCGCGACGATGGACAGCAGAGCCAGCGGTACGAGGTCGCCCATCGGAATCAAACGCCCCCACGAAACTTCGAGCAGTCGGCGCAGCATGATTTGGAGGGTAACCACCTGTGCCAACGTCCCGGCGAGAAAGCCCAAGGCGGGACCGACGAATACCAACTGTGTGCCCTTTCCGACGATGGCCATGGGAAACGTCACCGCGGCGTTTACGCCAAGCCCGACCAGAGCGCCGATGAAGATCGCGCGGTTATGCCCGATGGCCCGGAAGATAATCCCGTGATGCACGGCGCGAATCGGAATCGACAAGAGATAGATGACGAAGATGATCGTGCTCGCGGCATATGCGGGTCCATACAACGTCCGTATGACGTAGTCCGGCACGACGAGCATGAGCGCCGCGACGGGGAACATGAGTATCGCCCCTTTGCGAAATGCACGGTGCCACAAGTCGAGAATGACATCGTGCTTGTCCTCCTGACCGAGTCGCACGAGATCGGGCATGATGGCCGACGCGATGCTCGCGGTCCAGATGCCGATCAGCGGCAATTGGATCGCACCGTTGACGAATTCGGCGTATCGCGCCTCGGAGAGGTAGGTTCCCGCGACGAACCTTCCCAACTGTATCCCGAGGATCCACACGATGGAGCCGGCAAGCAGCGGGAGTACGTAGCCGATCTGCTCCCGCAAATCAGCCATCCTCGGGAGCCGCATCGCGAAACCGATTCGCGTCGCCAGCACGATCAGCCCGACCACAGCCATCGCCATCCAACACAGGTTCATGCTCCAAAACACGCTGACGAGCGGCATGCCGAGCGCGCACGGAATGATCGCCGACGCCAGTTTGGTCACGCCGACGGCAATGGTGAATCCGGCCGCCGACGCGGCGTGGTCCTCGGCGATCATGGCCGGCGGAACCATCCGGAGTATGTGGTCGGCGAGTGGGAAAAACGCGAACACGCGGAGCAGCAGCGCGAGGTCGGGGTTGTTGTACTGCGCGGCCCAGAAATCCGCGGTCAGGAAGAGAACGGCCCCGACGGCCATGCCGACCATGAACGACAATTGGCCGGTCTGTGAGAGCCATCGCGGCTTGTCGGCGGCGCCGGTGCGAGGCAGGAAATAGAGCAGGCTCTCGCTAATGTTCGCGCCGAGGATGCCGACGATGAGGGCGTGGATGTCGAGAACCTGCCGAAACGTCCCGTACGATTCCTTGGCGCGGATCCGCACGAGGACCATCGCCATGATCATGTTCATGCCGGTATGCACGAACTGACCCAGCGCGAGCACGACGGTCCGAACGCGGAGGCTCGCCATCGTCAGATCCCATCCATGGGTGAGTCTTGTCGAGACTGCATTTAGGGTCGATCGGAAGATTCGCGAACGAGGTCGGGCGTGCCTGCACCGGCAAATCCACCAACCGGCTTGCCGGCGGCAAACCCGCGGGCCGACGTTTGCATCGCGCCGCACCGGTCAACCGGCGTGCCGGCGCCATGCGCGAGTGCAATCGTACGGGATGGGCGATGTGCGTCAACGCGGGGCGATGGCGCCGGCGGTCGTCGTAGTCTTCCCTGGCCGCCCGTTGAACAAGCTCCGATCTGTATGTGTGGCACCGGTTCTCAACCGGTCAAGACAGGTGTGGCACCGGCTAATAGCCGGTGATCAGACGGGCTATTAGCCCGTGCCACACTTTTTCAACGGGCTGCTATGCGCCTTCCGCCAGCTCGATCAGAATATGACTCGTCCGCTTGGCGATCGGATGGGCCCGTCCGCGATCCTTCGGACGCCAACGTCTGTAGTAGGGGCCGCCGTCAACCCGGGCATTGACCACG
>JADFHG010000374.1 GCA_022567365.1 Planctomycetota bacterium
CCTTGTTGCGCGGGTCGTTGACGATTTCGCTCTTTGCACCGAGACCCTTGAGCAGGCTCACGACCTCGTCGTCGCTGGAGGTCTGACCGCGCATGACCTGGCAGATGTTGACGAACCGAACGCCCTTGCCCTCGAACTCCTGCCTGATCTTCTCGAGCCGGGGGATCTGCCTCTTGCAGTGTGGGCAGTTGGAGGCGAAGAAGTTGAGGACGGTGACTTCGTCTTCGGCCGTCGTCGTGGTGACCGGCTTGTCCTTGATCGTCAGCGCCCTGAACAGTGGAATGGGTTTGCCGACGAGTTGCAACGCCGGCTTGGTTGGCGCCGTTGGCTTGGGTCGCGCGGTATTCGCGGCGGACGCCACCCAGCGGGGCTTGCTCGGATCGAGAAGGCTGTCGAGCTGGACCTTCATGCGCGACTCGAGGTCGCCGACGTTGCCGACGTTGGCATATTCGACCTTGCCGCTCTTTCCGAGGATGACCATGGTCGGGAAGCTGACGGCCTTGAACGGACCGCCGATCTTGTTGTCCGGATCGGTGAGCAGTTCCATCTTTGCGCCGGTCTTCTCGACGATGGCGACAATCTCTTCATCGGAATACTTCTTTCCGCGCATCGACTGACTGACGTTTATGAAGCGGACGCCTTTTGACTCGTATTCTTTCCTGATCGTGTCGAGCCTGGGAATCTGCTTCTTGCAGAAGCCGCAGTTGCCGGCGAAGAAATTGAGCACCGTGATTTCCTTGGCGACGGTGCTGTTGGAAACGGCCTTGCCGGCGAGCGTGGTACCGCTGAAGGACGGGGCGGGCTTGCCGACGAGATCCTGGACGGGACGCCTGGACTTCGGCTTTTTTGCCGTCTGCTGAGCCGGGGTCGGGCTTTTCCACCGAGGCTTGGTCGGATCGAGCAGGCTGTCGAGCTGGACCCTCATGCGCGATTCGAGGTCGCCGACGTTGCCGACGTTGGCGTACTCGACCTTGCCGGTCTTGCCGAGGACGACCATGGTCGGGAAACCGCGGGCCTTGAAGAGACCGCCGACGGTGTTGCTGTCGCTGTCCATCGCGAGGTCGATCTTGCTTCCGGTCTTCTCGAGGATTTCGAGCGTCGCTTCCACGGTGTACGGCTTGCGCATGACTTCACGGACATTGATGAAGCGGACGCCTTTGTCCTCATACTGTTGGCGAATCTTGTCGAGACGCGGGATCTGCTTCTTGCAGTAGCCGCAGTTCGGTGCGAAGAAGTTGAGGACGGTCACCTTGCCGTCCTTGTTGGTAATCTTCTCGCCGGCAAGCGTTACGAGTTCGAACGCGGGGGCGGGTTTGCCGAGAAGATCCTCGACGGGACGTCTGACTGTTTTCTTCGGGGTTCGTGCCCTTGGCGCCTTGACGGCGATCCGGATCTCCGGCTTCTCGGGGTCGTCGGTCTTGAGGACAATCGTCCGTCCCGCGGCGGGCGGCGTATAGCCTTGCGGCAGATTGACCTTGATCCGATACGACTTGCCCGCCTCGCGTTCCTCGACGACCAACGTGATTCCCGGCTCGTCGATGGTCGCGTCGAGGATCTTGACGGGCGTGTCGCCGTAGTTGGTTACCTGAATCTGCCTGGGAATCCGCCGGGTGGTCTTGCTGATGATGAGCGGCGAAGGCTTGACTTCGATCCGCTCGGGGACAATCCCGGCCACCGTGATGTTGAGTTCGGGTTGTTCCTTGACGTTCGTCGCCAGCTTGATCTTCTTGCTGATCCGTCCCGGCGAGTAAGGAGGCTTCGTGGAAACCCGCAGCAGGAAGCTCTTGCCCGCTTCGACCTCCGTGAGCTCGAAACTGAACTTCCCGTCGCTGGCGTTTTTCGGCAACGTCAGTTCGAGCGTCTTGTCCGTGTTGTTGGTGATTTTCAGCTCGCGCTCGCGCGGCTCGCTGCCGAGGATCTTGCCGAAGGAGGCGCTGATCGGCTCGACGTCGACGTATCGCTTTACGACACCCTTGAGCTTGAGGATCAGCTCCTTGTTGTCGGGATCGTTCGTGGTCACGCGAATCGTCTTGTTAAACGCGTTGCGGAGCTTCTTGGTGTCGAGCGTGAAAGCGAATTCACCGGTTTCCCCGGGCGCGATGGACTTCGGGTGCCTCCCTTTCTTCGTGCAACCGCACGACGGCTTGACGTTGATGATGTCGAGCGGTGCCGTTCCGGTATTGGTGATCTTGTAGGTGTGTTCCAATTTGGGACCGTACCAGACCTCGCCGAAGTCATGTTCCGGTTCGGCGACGTTGATTTGCGGCGTTTTGGCATCCGCGGGCGCCTTCTGCGCGACTGCGGACGTCGCAGCGAACGGCAGCACCATCGCGGCCCAGAGCAGCGCCGTCACCAGTGCGGGTCCAGGCTTGATTCCCATCTGTTTGGTATTCATGTTCCGGTTTTCCTTACGAGAAGTCCCACGGCTCCGAGCCGCCGATGCGGCCCGTCTTTGTTTGGCTGTCGGCAAGTATTCGGGCAACGGACAATCCGACGCCGGAGCCAATGGGAGAGACCGTTTCCCTGCAACTTGCCACGCAACAACGTTAGCATTTATAGCGACAAATCACAGACGTTTTCAAGCGTATCATCCGTTCTGTTACCATCGCGTTACCGGTGGACGGGGAATGCCAAATCGTGCTCCCATCCGAGTCGTGAGGTGATCGAGCGCCGCGCAATATCTCTCGCAATGCTGATATGACGGACGCCTCCGCGCCACCTTCGTAAACGAGCCCCGTTGGCCACTGTTGCCGTCCCGGCACGGGGGCTGATGCGGCACATGTAGAGCTGCCACCCCTTTCCGCGATTGTGGCACACCGGCAAAGCCGCCTTGCCGGCCCCCGCGGGTGTGAGTGGATCCCCGCCGAGGGCGAATGGGCCACAACCGACCGTTGCAAGGATCGCGATGACCTCGCGCGCTGCACGGGCCGATCGGCGTCGGTGTTCAGAACCGGGACAGCATGTGATGAGCTGACCCAACGCCGCCCGCATTGCCTGAAGGCGCGATCGGTGTCACGATAGCCCCGGTGAACGAACAACTGCCGACACGTCAAAGGCTGCTCCTGTTCGTGGGGTCGATCGGTCCGCTCGGCCACCTCCCGGCATCGGGCACGATAACCGTCGCAATCGTCGGCATCCCCCTCTTCTATTTCATGCACGACCTGCCTTGGCTGGCATACGCACTAATCACCGCCGTGTTCGTGGCCGCATCGATCGCAATCCACGAAGCCGGCGACCGAATTCTCGGGGAGAAAGACAGCCGCAAGCTCGTTTGGGATGAACTCGCTGGCTTCATGGTCGCCGTCGCGTTCATCAAATTCAGTTGGCCGATCGCGATTGCGGCGTTCCTTGCGGAGCGGGCCATCGACATCGTCAAGGTTCCGCCGGCGAATTGGATCGAAAAGCGGGTGCCCGGCGGGTGGGGCGTCGTCGGTGACGATCTGGTCGCGGGCCTATATACCAACGGTCTGGTGCGTGTTCTGCTGTGGTTGCTCCCGGCATGGGGTGCGGCCGGAATGGGGTAACGCCGCGACCGAGGGTGACATATCGCGGTACAAAGTCGCAGACCGATCAACTGTGGCACACCCGGATGCGGGTGGTCGTCGATGCCAACCTGATGCTCCATCGCACGTAACGTGATGGATAGGATTCGATCCAGCAAGCCGGCATTGCCAGTGGGTGCCATGGGCAAACTCGTTTGCCCGTGTGCTACCGGCCCGTCCGACGCGGGCAAGCGCTCGCTCGCCCATGGCACCCAACCATCAATCGACGTGAGATGGCACATTAGGGCGACTGGGCCACAACGCCCGCGCGAAAAGGTCGAGCCGCCGCGCCGCACCCATTTCATTCGGATTCAATCATATCCGACTGAACTGCTGCTCGACGCGCTCTCGGTAAACTTCGAAGCATTCGAAGTGCGGCTGGCTATCGATCACGTGAATCGACAGCTCCTCGTCACGGGCACCGAGGAGGAGTTTGTCAAGGTCATGGGGCTGATGACCAGACTCGACCTGCCGTCCGAAGCGCTGCAAATGGATTTTTGGTTCTTGAGAGGCACAGTCGGGCGAGGCGAGATTGCGGACGGTACGGCCCTGCCGAGTGGACTAACCCCGATTGCAAAGACGCTCGCCGAGAATGGATTCGCGTCTCTCTCACTCTTGGCTCCGTGTAAACTTGGAGTCGATGCCGGGCAGCCCTTCCAGCAGCAGTTCTCCGTCGTACCGTCGGATCCCGAGAGCGGCGACGAGAAACTCGACTTCAGGCTTGAAGGCCGTACGCAGTTCTCGGCCGAGGCAAACAGCATTCAACTGAAACTCGAAGCGCGAATGACGGGCAGACCGTCGCGAAACAGC
>JADFHG010000375.1:0-881 GCA_022567365.1 Planctomycetota bacterium
CGGTTTTCTCCGTCTCTCACGAACCCCAGCACTGCGTGCTGGGCTAAGCTCACTTCGTCCCTACGGGACGGCACGACAGCCGCCGCCGATTGTGTCACGGATCCCGAGGCACTCGGCTCCGCGGGGTCCGGGCGCCGCGGCAATTGCCGCGTGGTTGCGGATTGGACGAAGAACGCCAAGGTGCATCCGGAATTGCACGTGCGCCACGTCGGGCGGGCGGGGATCACGGGGATCGCCCCGACGCCGTTTCCGGTACGTCTGCGGGCCGAGGCTGGGCACACATCGCAAGACGCGTCCGATGGTGAACGGGAATTGGGAAGACCCGGACCGACCCGCCTATGCCAAGTCGTTCAGCCGGAATCGAGGGAATCGAGTCGGAGGCGCCCGTTTCGGCGAACCGGTGTAGGGCAGACCTCACCGGCGCTCGGCCGACTACTCGTCGCTGTCGTCCTGAGCATCGTCATCGGGGTCGGCCAGACCGGCCGAATCGAGGGACTCCTGGAGCCCGATGTCCGCCAGAAAACCGGTTGGGCTTAGCAAGTAATTGGTCGAACCGCCGACGAGGGCGTCCTTGAGGCGGGCCTCGCAGGCCCCGAAGACCGATCCTCCCGCCAGGGCGGCTACGACAGCCGACCGCAACTTGGCCCTTTTAGTCATTTCGCACCTCTTATGCGGCGATTCGACGTATCAGAAGTCGGTTCGCCGGGTTTTCTGAATCGCGCCGCGACCGACACAACCCGGTTGGTGTCCCGATCGGCGGATGCCCGCCGGTTGCCACTGTAGTGGTTCAAACAGATGGCATCTGATCCGAACCCCGACCCTGAGGGAGGAGACGTGCTCTCACTGGTCAAGCCGCTTCCTGACGGGCGCGGTTCGGATCA
>JADFHG010000375.1:891-4316 GCA_022567365.1 Planctomycetota bacterium
AAGTAGCGGCCACCCCGCGTGGCGGCCGCAGGACGGCGATAGCGGTCTCGAAAGCCACGGCCGCCGCGGGGTGCGGACGCTACTCGCAGTTTTTCAACGCGCTGCTAGTCGTCGTCCGTCACCTGAAGCAATTGGAACTGGCGGAGGATCACAAACGTGCTCGGGCCGTTGAAGGTCGAGGGCTGTTCAGAACCAGGAAGCACCAGGGTCTTCACCCCGACGCCGCACGCACCCGCGGCGCTCTCGAAGGCCTGGAAAATGACCGTGTCCCCGCAGTTGAAATTGCCCGCGGCGGCCACGAGCGGATTCACGCCGACGTTGCAACCGCCTCCGAAGTCGGTGGCGTCGCTGGTAACGAACAGTTGGGGCTCGAGGGCACCGAGGTTTTCACCGAGACCGATGCGTATGATAGGCGTCTCATCACAGGAAAACACGATCCCGAGGTCGTTCGCAAGCGCGAAGGGCGGCGTCTGCAACCGGGCGTTTTCGAATACGTTGGTCGTTAGTGCATTCCCGAGATTGTCGAAAACGATGTCGCCGTTATCGTCTCGGACCGGCACGGTTTTTTCGACCGACACCTTGAACTCGATCACTTTGTCGGGCGTGGCATTGATCACTCGGACGAGCACGAATGGCGCGACGGGACCCGGGGTGCTTGGAAACTGCCCGCCGACCGTGAAGTTGACGAAGGCGGGGTTCAAGAATCCGGAATTGGGTCCACAGCCCTGAGCCGCACCAATAAGGAGGATGCTACCAATGACGCCGATTCTTCCGTTTGTCTTCATTCGTGAATCTCTATTCATCGTGCCAAAGTTTACGCGTCCGGTTGAGACAAGTTACGGTCCGACGGTACCACCAAAGAGTGGATTCGTCTGCACACTTACGTTGAACTCGAACCGCCCGCCGATACCGGCCACGGCTTCGATATCGGTGTCGAGGTAGCTGGGAAACGGAAAGGTGCATTGCTCGAAGGTTGCCCGCGTCAGGAATGGGACGGCGAGTACGCCGCTCATGGTAATCGTGACCACCGAACCGCAGGGCGGGTCAATAATGGTGTCGGAGAAGAAATTCGGATCGATGTTGGCGCGAAGCGTGATGTTGAGGTCTTCGAGGTTGTCAAATGTATCGAGTTCTAGCTGCCGGAACTGAGGCGCCAACGTCCGTTGGAGTTCACACACCGTGGTAGTCAGGTTGCCCGTAAGAACGTCGCGACTCCTGTATTCGGAAACCTCAACTGGGATGAACACGTCAATGAAGGACGCTCGGCGGAGCCGAACGGAGGCGACATCGCAAAGAACTACACCGTTATCCAAGTCGTTCCTTGTCAAATCGGCCACCGAAAGGGTGTCGAAAGCGGGTTCGACGAGCTTGCTGCTTCCGGCAATGAACTCGAACGATGTTTGGTTGCCATTGGAGAAAACCACGTCCATGCGGAATTTCACGCGGGCCCGAAGCGCGTTGCGCTCGGCCGGGGTAAGCTGGAGGCTCCCGCCTTCCGCGCTTTCCAGGTAGGACAGCAAGGCCTCGTCAACCTCGGTATTGTTGAAGAACGCCAGCGCGACGTGCCCCTGAGAGGCACCCACGGTGTCCAACCCGGCCACGCCCCCCGGGTCGATCAGATCCACGAACCCGGGATTCAAAATGCTCCCCAAGCTGCCCGTGCTGCACCCCGACTGCGCCGCGAGAGCGAGCGCCACAAACAGCGTCCCGAAGAGGGAGCGGAACGCAAGCCATCGAGAATCCGTGATCCTGTTTTGAACGCCCACCATGGAAACGCCCCCTTACTTGTTACGCGGTCATCCTGCTAGACAGCAACTCGGCGTACACCGGTTTCGCACCGTCGGTCGCGCGGCATCACTCGACACCGCCACGCCACCCTTAGAGTATGGCCGACCCACGTGTCGGGTCAACCCGAAAAACGCATGACTCATTGCTACTTCTGACACGCTGATACGGCTCCGGCTTGGGCCGTCGCCACAAAGGGTGCTCGGCGGGTGATCGATCGAACCAAAAGGTACTCGAACGTGGCCGCGCAGGGAATCAAACGGCCGCCCATCCGACGCCGACATCCGCGTCTGGACGCGTCGCGCTTTCGCCGTCTTATTTCAGTGTTTACGGTGTGACTGGCCGCCACCAGCGCTGGCGGGCTCCGTGCAACCGTGCCGCACTTGGTCAGCACGGCTCGCCCGTTCCTGTCTCACTGATATGATTCCGCTTCCAATCGTCGGGTACGTGTTGGCGGGGCGGCAGGGCTAACCGAGGCCGCCGACTCGGTGTCGTCGTCCTGTAATAACCCGTCTGCCGGCAAAAGGCCGTGGCACACCGATGCCCACACAACGATGTTTACCGCACTCCGTTCCAGCGCGTGTTGGACGATGCGGGGGTCGTGGGTGCAATCGGCAAGCGGCAATCGTGATCGAGCCTACGATCGGAGTCCGGGGCTGCGGCGAATTGACGCAATCCTCAGCCTTTTCAACCCGGCGGCGTCATGGTGCATCCGGCAGGGCCGTACGACGCATCGCTTCAAGACAGCATACGGGCAACCCGATATAGCGGTGTCGTTCGTTCGGCTACCGGGGCATCGATTGGGTTTCGCAGAGAATCGGCGGGCAGTGCCGAGTGTATCGCAGGCGCGATCCACCGCCGTATCTCCCATCGAACCCTCCAATCTCGAGGAAGGTTGTTCAATGACGGATACTGGGCAAGCGACAATAACGCCTAACACGGTCCTGGTCGTCGACGATGAGCCGGACATAACCGACCAGATAGCGCGTCACCTCGAGTTTCTCGGGTTTGAGGTCGACACGGCCGAGTCGTCGGAGGCCGCGCTGGAGAAGATGGCGCGGTCGGACTACCGCATCGTGATCACGGACATTCAGATGCCGGGTATGCCGGGCGACGAGCTCATCAAGGAGATCAAACGTCGGGACGGTTCGGTTCAAGTCATCGTGATGAGCGGGCACGTCCGAATGATGCGGCTGGTCCGCTGCCTGCGCCTCGGCGCGTGCGATTGCTTCGCAAAGCCGATCGATCTCAACGAACTCGCCGCGTCGGTGAGGGCCGCCCATGACCGGATCAACCGGTGGGCCGCGATGATGAAACAGTGCCACGCGGGCGCTTCGATCAAGTCGATCTGACAGAGGCATCAAGAGCCAACACCATGGCACAACAATGGGATCCGGAACTTCTCGCGGGGTTTTTTGAAGAGGCCAGCGAGGACGTCGAACAACTCGAGGCACGGCTCGTTGCGCTCAAGTCGAATCCCAACGACGAAGCCGCCATAGGCCAAGCCTTCCGCACGATCCACTCGATCAAGGGGAATACCGGATTCTTCGGTATCAAGAACGCCAACCACTTTTGCGACCGATTCGAAAACCTTCTCGATCACCTGAGATCCGCGATTGGCGACGTCACGACGGCGACCG
>JADFHG010000376.1 GCA_022567365.1 Planctomycetota bacterium
CACGGAGGCGGAAGTCAATACCGCCGGCCATGCAAACAGATCACGGGCGTCGCGATGCTACCGTTGCGCGCGCAAGCAGATATCGCATCCTCGCTCAAGGCCGAGAAACAGCGGCAGTACCATTCGTGTCAGGAAGATTTTTGGACATCCTGAACAGGATCCATAGGATTTGCGCATGGACGACCACAGTCCGGCACGCAGTTGGGATTCGATTCCTTCCTCGGCAACCCTCGCAAAGCAGCTAGAACTCTTCTTGACACCTTTTCAGGTTCGGCCGATCAACTCGACATCTGTATCTGCTGCGACGTTTGCACATCCACCCCCCGGGTTTCGGTGATCCAGGACGGCTGCGATCCCCTGATCCCTACTCCCGAATGGGCGTGTCTGAGCGGGTGTCCGTAGCACTGTATTGCATAAGGTTCGCGGTCAACAGCCCGTGGAAAATCCCTACGGCGGTTTCATCGACGCGCGTTGTCGGGTGTTTTACGGCCGCCGCGGGGGGCGGCCGCTACTTCTTCAACGGTGTCCTACAGGTGGCGCAGGTGCCATCCGCCGTCGACGTGGAAGACTTCGCCGGTGCTGAACGGGAAGTGCCCGGTTGCGATCGCGGCGACGGCGGCGGCGACGTCCTCCGGCTTGCCCCAACGATTGATGGGCGAGAGGCCGGCGCTGAGCTTTTCGTCGTAGTATGCGCGCACGTTGGCCGGCGCGGTCATGTCGGTCTCGATAATGCCGGGGCTCACTTCGTACACGTTGATGCCGTACTCAGCGAGCCGCACGGCGAACAGCTTCGTGACCATGCTCAAGCCGGCTTTGCTGATGCAGTATTCGCCGTAGTTGGCGGCGGCCGTATAGGACCGCATCGATGAGATATTGACGATCGCCGGTCGCTCGATCGCCTTGCTTTCGATCAGCCCGATCATGACGCGGGCAACGGTCTGGGTGAGGAAGTAAGTACCCTTCAGGTTGGTGTTGAGGACTCGATCGAAGCTCTCTTCGTCGGTTTCGAGGATGTCCGTACGGACGTGAGGCGCGATGCCGGCGTTATTGACGAGGAGATCGATCCGCCCGAACCGGTCCGTCGTGAAGCGAACCAGCAGATCGCGGTGGGATTTGCAGGAGATATCGCCCTGGCAGATCTCGACCGTTGCGCCGAGGTTCTCGACAAGGTGTCGCGTCTCCTCGGCCGCGCCGAGATTCTCGTTGTAGTTGATGAGGATCGCGTACCCCGCCTCGCCAAGGCGGACACAGATCGCGCGCCCGATTCCCCGTGATGCACCGGTCACAAGGGCTACCTTCTGCTCGATCATCTTCAGGAAGGCTCCTGGCGCGGCGGCGGATCACGCAAGATCCACCGCAATGCGGACCCACACGCAACCGGCCGTACGAACGAGGCGAATGGCTCAGTGGCCAGACAGAACGCCGTAGGGGGCTATCAAGCGTCCATTTGGGCCCTTCGGATTGCCTTTCGGATCTGCCGGCGTTTGCGATCGGAGGGTTTTTCGAAGTAGCTGTGCCGTTTGATGTCGCGTGTGAGTCCTTCCCGCTGGCACAGCCGCTTGAATCGCTTCAACATCTGCTGGACGGACTCGTTACCTCTTGGCCTGACCTTAATCACTAGCTACGCTTCTCCTTATTGCAAAGCCACTCGCACCGATCCACGCCACGCGCCCCGCAGACAGTCGGCGGAGCGAACGAGACGTAGGACCGAGGATTCTATACCAATTCATCGGTGACCGCCAGCCGTGGATCACGTTTATCGGCCAATTTCATACCGGTCGTGCCACGGCGTCCGGTGCTGCGCGTCAACCAGCGTTGATTTCGCATAACCCGTTTGTTTTCAATAGCTTGCGCGTATTACGTTTCGCGAGATATGGTCGTATTCCCCGGCGAAGGTGGCTTCCAATGCGCCGCGCCGGCGCGACTTGTCGATTGGAACGCCCGTTTCCAGGTGGCCGTTTCGTTGAACTTCGTCGTTCGAATCGGGTGCCCCGCGGGCGGGAGGGCGACCCTTCGTGAGCCGTCCACCCGGCGGTGTCGAATGGAATCGGACCGGCGGAGCGGTGGAAGGTAGCCCCGGAGGAGCGGCGGATTTTAGCCACGGGCGCAGGCCCGTGGGATGCCGTGAGCCACATTCTTGTTGACGAATTCGGTCAGTTGAAGGAGCCTTGGCTGATGGGGGCAAGGATGCCCCGGCGTTGATCGACTCGAGCGACCATGACCACGCCCGAAAAAAACAACCGCGGTATCCGAGCGATCTACGATACGCTTCTTGCCGCTTACGGACCGCAGCGCTGGTGGCCCGCGGAGACGCCGACCGAGGTCGTCATCGGCGCGATCCTGACGCAGAACACGGCTTGGACCAACGTGGAGCGGGCCATCGCCAACCTGCGTGGGGCGGACTGCCTGACATGGCCTGCCCTGCGCGCGATCTCGGCGGAGGATCTCGGCGAACTCATCCGTCCGTCGGGCTATTTTCGCGTCAAGTCCAAGCGGCTGAAGGCATTCACCGATGTGATCTGTCGCGATTTCGGCGGCTCCTTGGATCGCCTGCTAGACGGTGGCATTGATGCCGCGCGGGAGCGACTGCTCGCGATTCACGGGATCGGACCTGAAACAGCCGACTCGATCCTACTCTATGCAGGCGGTCGACCGTCGTTCGTTATCGACACCTATACACACCGCCTGGTCCGTCGGCACTTCCTCATCGATGGGGAGGCGGACTACGAATCGTTGCGGGCCATGTTCCAGGCCGTCGTCGATCCGGACACGGGGGTCTATAACGAGTACCACGCGCTCATCGTTCGCGTAGGAAAGGAGCACTGCCGCGTCCGTGCGCGGTGCGACGGATGCCCCATCGCGCACCTACCCCATGACGAGACGTTGTGATGGTCGTGTCCCGTCGAAAGCGATGGAATCCCCGGAATCGTCGTGGGAGATGGCGAGGTAGTTTGGTACTTGGATCGATCGAGCCGATTGAGCATGCCCATTCGGTTCGTCGTGCGGGCTCTTTCGTGGTCCCCACGGCGTTGTGGGGCACTTCGACCTCCCCCGACTGCGTTCTTCGGGCCGGACGAGGTTGGGGAACGGCAAGACTTTATTCTTCGTCCGAAAACCATTACGACAACGTAAGGTCCGGAAACGTGATACACTGCGGCGAATCCGTGGGCACACCATGCGGCCCACTGGCCTACGCGGACAAATGTGGCTAGTATTGAGGGGTCGCGGTGACCGAACGAAGAGGCTGGCCGCTGCGCTGCGTTGTGCGCGCCGCCGGACCGGCGGCCCCGGACGGGTTTCCGCGAGGATCACACCGGGTCGGCGGTATCGATGCGTGTCATTGTATGGCACGGAACGGTACGCAAGAGAGTAGGGAGCGGCCGCGGCGTGGATGATTCGCCGAAGGTTTGGAGGAGGGCGTAGCGATGCGATTCGATGATACGGTTCGACGGGGTCCGACGTGGTCAGGCCCGATTGCCATTTGCTTGGGTCTGGTCTTGGCCATCGGGTCTAGCGCATGGGCGCGGGCCGACGGGCAATTGAATGGGGCAACTCCAAAGGACGAGCTAGTCGAAGACCGACCGAACAACCCTATGGCCGGCGCCGGCCAGTGCGGCGAAGGTGTCGTACCGGAGGAACTGACCAAGCTGACGCTGAACGGTGATCCGTGTTTCGGTGTCGGTCAAGTCGTTTCGATAACCGTGGATGTTACCGGGCTGACTCAAGTCGCCGGCGGCGGCCAGTTCTTCCTCGAATACGACACCGAGACGTTTCTCTTCCTTTCGATCGCTCCCGGCGTGTCGCCGTTCGAGATACCGTTTTTTATAGAGGTGGATCCAGATTTGGGGCACATCGATTACGCAGTCGGGTCGTTCGATCCACCGGATACGATGGACGATGCCCTTATGGCGACGATCACCTTCGGCGTCATCGGTACCGGCGGTGTGCCATTCGTGCGGTTCCGCGACCACTTTCCGCCGACCAAGCTGATCGGTCCGAATGGTGAAACCATTATTATCGAGACGGTGGACCTGGGGACGGCCGACGACGTCGATCTGACCGACGCCGCGAAGTTCCAACGCTGTTTTTGTGGCGAGGGCACGGTCGTAAGTCCGGTCTGCCAGGATCTATTCGACACCGACGGCGACGGCGACGTCGACCTCACGGACCACGAGGCGTTTGCCCAGTCCATGACCGGTATTACCGATTGGGTTTGCGAAGGGTGATCGCCGACCAACCTGCGCGGCCGATGCGGCCCGTCAGCCGCTAACGTCCTACGGCTTTGGGACGGTGCAGTTTCGACCG